>JANMSY010000268.1:0-8317 GCA_031389865.1 Anaerolineales bacterium
AATCGGCAATCCTGCAAGCTGTCAACCTCGGTGATGACTCTGATACAACCGCAGCGATCTGTGGACAAATTGCCGGGGCATATTATGGCGAAACAAGTATTCCTGTAAAATGGTTAGAATGTATTTTCATGCGTGCTGAAATCACTAGATTGGCTAATGAACTTGCGAAGTTTGAGCCATGAAAGAGATCAACAATGAATGAATCCATGATGCAAAGAAGTGTTGTTTTGGGTGCCATGATCGGCACAATCTTCGGCGCAGTGATCGGAGCCGGGTTCGGTGCCATTACAACGACTCTCAACGGCATCCTGATCGGGCTGGTTATCGGCCTTGTTCTCGGTATTGTTACGGGCGGACTCACAGCCGCCCTCACTGTCAAGACGGCGGGCACAACGGGCGGAGTCAGCGTGGGTGCTTATACGGGCATGGCGTTCGGCGGGATCTTTGGCATGATCATCGGCGTGCTGATCCCTACGTCCCTGCGGATGAGAGCGAATACTGAGGGGATGCCCGTACTCGATGCACTGATGATGGGCCGCTTTGAAACAGCCATCATAACCAGTTTCCTGCTTGCAATCCTTTCCACGATAGTTGGCGCGTGGATCGGTGGCAAAAATCTTGTTCCACGAGATTTGAAAAAATAATGAAAAACAAATCTTTAATGTTTGGTCGGCACTGAGTCATGATGGACGGAGACGGAATTAACCGATACGATCTAGTCGAGATTATCCAGGTACCGGAAAAATATGTGGGCGTAATCGATGTGGGTGATGTTGGAGTTGTCGTCGAAAGATACGACAATAACAACTTTCAGATTGAATGCATTCAACCCGGCGGCTCTTACAAGTGGCTTGAGACGTTAAATGTTCGATATGTCCGGTTGAAAAGTAAGGATCCATTCAGTAGCTGGGAAAAAAAGACACTGACGGATCAATTAATAACAAAGCCAAGTATTAAGTTGGGTGCTGCCGTGGGTACCATTTTTGGCGCACTGATGGGATCTGGGTTGGGCGCGATCACAATGAGCTTCAAAGGCATTGTGATTGGGCTGGTCATTGGTCTGATTCTCGGCGTCGTGACAGGCGCCCTCACGGCCGCGTTGACCGTTAAGACGGCTGGGACAACCGGTGGAGTGGGTGTTGGGTATTTTACAGGCATGCTCTTTGGTGGGATTTTCGGCATAGTCATCGGCGCGCTCATTCCTACATCCCTGCGGATGAGTGCTCATACAGAAGGCTTGCCCGTGCTTGATGCGCTCATGCTGGGACGCTTTGAAACAGCAATATTGGCCAGTTTTCTGCTTTCCATTTTAGATACAATTGTTGGTGTGTGGATCAGTGGAAAAAATCAGGTGCCAAGAAATTTGAAGGAAAGGTACAGGTCATGACCAAAAAACAAACCTTTACAGCCGTGATCCAAAACCCGGGCGGAGGCGGTGCGTTCGTGGAAGTCCCATTTAATGTGGAAGCCGTCTTTGGTTCGAAACGGCCCAAGGTCAAGGCAACGATCGAGGGAGTCCCATACCGGGGAATCCTGACGCGCATGGGCACGGACTATCATATGCTGATCATTCTGAAGGGCATCCGTGAGCAGATCGGCAAAACCTTCGGCGATGAAATTAAGATAACGGTCGAGCCAGATACCGAGCCGCGCGTGATCGAAATCCCTGCAGAGTTAAAGAAGGCATTCAAGATTGAGAAGGAAGCCAAAGCCTTTTTTGAGAAATTATCGTACACACATCAAAGGGAATATGTGACGTGGATCAACGAAGCGAAACGGGATGAGACACGCCAGAATCGGATCGTGAAAACGATTGAATTGTTGAAGAAGAGTAGGAAAACGGTTTAAGGTTCCAGGATGAAAGGTTTTATTCAGATAAACATAAATTACCTTATAGATTGTCACCCTGAGCCCTTCGGCCCGGCTCAGGATAAACTCCGCGAGGGGTCTCTACGATAATCTCAGAGATGCTTCGCCACGCTCAGCATGACATTGCGTAAAGTCACTTAAGGGAATCAAGACGGGCAGGCTGATCAAACCAGCCTGCCCGTTGCTTTAAAGCGACAGCCTCGAGGTTGAGCGGGGGAACTCAAGCCTCGAGGCATCTTCGGGTGCGGGCGAACCCTTTACCATTAAATGCGCCGCTGCCCTTAATATATAGCACAGGGAACTATCTGTCTGTCAGGGATGTATGATATTCGCAGGGGATTATTTTGATGGGATGAGAGAAAGCTCCCTGCACAAGCCACATCATTCCTCGAGGGAAATAATGCCATTCTGGATCGCAAATTTCACCAGCGATGCCATGTCCTTGAGTCCCAGCTTTTGCATGAGGCGGCTTCGATACGTCTCCACGGTCTTGACGGACAGGTACAGCAGCTTTGCGGCATCTGAACTGGTCTTTCCCTCGGCGATCAACTGCAGCACCTGGCGTTCGCGCGGGCTGAGACCTTCGAGCACGTCGCCTGTGCTATGCCGCACATATTCCTCCACCACGCTTTCAGCGATCTTTCGGCTTAGATAGCGCTTGCCATCGTAGACCGTACGGATCGCATCCACCACTTCCTCTCCCGCCGATTCCTTCAACAGGTACCCCAGTGCACCGGCCTGCAGGGCGCGCTGGATGTGCACACTGGTGAAATGGATCGAAAGGATCATTACGTGAGTATGCGGGCAGGCCGCAAGGATCTGCTGGGTGGCTTCAATGCCATTCAAGAGCGGCATGGAAATATCCATCACTGCCACATCCGGGCAGAGACGTGAGGCAAGCTCCACTGCCTCAAGGCCATTGACTGCCGTGCCCACCACCTGGATATCTTTCTGCGCATCAAGCAAAAAACGCAAACCATCGCGAACTACGGGATGATCGTCCGCAAGGATGACTTTGATCATGATCACTTCTCCTACTGCGATTTTGTTCTAGCTGCCGCTCCCAAGCGGGATTCTCACTTCGATCTGTGTGCCTTTTTTATAGGCTGAATTCACCTGCAAAAGACCACCAAATGCCTCGGCGCGTTCCCGTATGATCCTCAACCCGTGACTGCCGGCCTGGTTGGCCTTCTGCCACGAAAGGATGCCACTGCCGTTGTCCTTGATGGCCATGTATACGGCATCCTCGTCAACGTTGAGCGAGAGGGTGACCTGTGTAGCCTGGGCATGGCGCGAAACATTCATCAATGCCTCCTGGACGATTCGCAGCAGGGTCATCTCGATGCTGGTATTCAGGCGCGGAATGGAATTCGGCGGAATATCTGTAATCACCGGAATTCCGGAGCGCTGCGTAAATTTATCGGTATATTCCATCAAGGCAGCTTCCAATCCGTAATCATCGAGCACGTTCGAACTCAGGTCATTCATCACGCTGCGTGTGATCGTGAGGATCTGATTGACAAGGCCGACCGAGTCACCCAGCCGGGGTCCAAGGTGTTTCAGGAATTCCTCTGAAAACTGGCTGCGCAGGATGTTCAGGTTCAGGTTCAGGGCGGCCAGGTTCTGGCCTACGCGGTCGTGCAATTCACCGGCAATCACGCGCCTCTCCTCCTCCTGCACTTCCACCAGGCGCCGCGAGAGAACCCTCAAGCGTTCGCGGCTCTTATTCAGGGCTGCCTCGGCCTGTTTACGCTCGGTGATGTCCACGGTGACGACCACCGCTTCCACATCCGCGACCTGGACCGGCGCGGCGTTTACACTCGTCCAGGTGATTTCCTCATTGTCGTTGACGATGCCCATCTCAACATTATAGATGGTTTTGTTCTCGGTGAGCGCGCGTATACTGGCGAATTCCGTGGGCGGCATGGGCGTGCCATTTGGGCGGATGTAGCTCCTCGATTGGAAGGATCCCTTTAACAACTGCTCTTTGGGAACACCCAAAATATCAGCCAGCGCGGAGTTCATGTCGGTAATGCGTGCATCTTTACCGAGGAAGGAAATGCCCACCGGCAGGATCTCAAAGAGCGTGCGCAGCTTTTTCTCACTGGTGCGTAATGCCTGCTGTGCCTGCTTCTGTTCCGTATTGTCGCGGATGCTCACCATTACATCCCAGGTGGTGTAATCATGGATGGGAGAAAGCAGGACCTCCACCGGGAATTCGCTGCCATCCTTGCGCCGTCCGAACAGCTCCCTCTCCAGGCCCATGATGCGCCTGGACTTTTGCTCATCATAGGCTACGCGGTGTTTTACATGCTGCTCATTGTAGCGTGCAGGGAGCAATATCTCCACGGGCTGTCCGAGTACTTCAGGGGGTGAGTAGCCGAACAGTGCTTCCACCCGGGCGTTGCAGTGCACGATCCACCCATCCCTGTTGGTAATGACAATGGCATCCGGCATGGATTCCAGAATCAGGCGCGAGGTCGCCTCGCTCTCCTGCAAAAATTCATAGGCAGATTGCAGTTCGGCTGTACGTTTCTGCACACGTTCCTCAAGCTCAAGGTTCAGATGGTGTAACTGCTGCTCGGCGTGTTTACGCTCAGTGATATCGGCATAGACCGAGACAGCAGATTGCGTCTTACCTGCTGCATCCAACACCGGAGAGACGCTGACAGTTACCCAGAGAGTCGAACCATCCCGGCGAATGAGGCGCTTTTCAAGCTGGAAGGGTGTGCCTTCCACCATCAGACGGTTGTACAGTCTCTTATTCTCCTCAATATCGTCCTCATGCGTTATCTGCCACATCGTTTTGTCCAGCAGTTCGGACTCGCCAAAGCCAAGCATTTCACAGAAAGCCTGGTTGACAAATAGTAATTTGCCGCTGGGATCCTTGCGGACCATGCCTGCTGTTGCCTGGCTGATAATCGCGCGGAACCGTGCTTCGGACTCGCGCAGCGCTTCCGCGGCGCGCGCCCGTTCCAGCGCCTGGGCGGCCTGTCGTGCCAGGGTCAGAGCGTAATCCTGGTCTTCGCGCGTGTTTGTCAGGACACGGTCAAAGCTCATGGTGAGCACCCCAAATACGCGCTCTTCATATTCCATGGGGATCGCTATGGCAGCCTGGTGACCCCAGCGCTCGATCTGATCGGCCAGATGTGGATAGCGTTCCAGATACTGCTGCCGTGATTCGAGCCAGACAGGCTGGCTGGAGCGGATGACATCGGCTGCGGGAACCTTTAAGGATATTGGGAAGCGTGCATATGGGTTGATGATGCCTTGTGGTGATGTGGAGTACATGATCTCCAACGCCTGTTCATCTTCACTGAGCAGCATCATTGAGCTGGTGACCGCGCCAAAGGCCGGCGCGCCCTGCTCTGTCACAATCTGGGCGACCTGGGAGGGAGTTAGGGCTTCAGACAGCGCCGCCGTCACTTTTTGGAGCTGGGCGATGCGGAAGGCAGTTTGCTCAGCCTTGTCGCGCGCCGCCTGCACTGTTTCTTCCATTCGTTTGCGCTCGGTGATGTCGGTATAGGCGCCGATCACCTTGCGGACCTTTCCCTGCTCGTCGAGCAAAGGAGCGATACTCGTGAATATACTCTTGCGTTCTCCATTGGGGAGGCGCAGCTCATGTTCAAAGTCGAGCAATGGTTTGCCGCTGCGCGCCACTCGTTGCATGGGAGCATCCTCGGGCGGAACCTCCCGGCCATCGATGATAACGTGCAGGCCGGGGGGCATATCTGAGTCAGGATTGCTGAGTGAAGCATTGCCTCCCCGCTCCAGGCCGATGATGCTATAGGCGGCGGCATTTCCCGTGATCACCGAACAATCTTCATTCCCCACCCAGACGCCAACCGGCAGGATTTCCATGAGCGAATCCATTTCATCGATCCTCAACTGGAGTTCGGCGTTCAGCTGCTTGATCTGATTTTCGGCATTTTTGCGGGCAGTGATGTCATTGAAAACGACAGCCACGCGGCGATTGGTTTCATCTGCGACCCGAAAGGCATAGAGTTCAAGGACGCGCCCCTGGGTAATCAGGCCGCGTTCGAACCGGACCGGCTGGCCGGTTCTGAGAATGTTGTCATACGTCTCGAACCATTCCTCAGGCTCACCCGGGAAAGCCTCCCGGATCGTTCTGCCGACCACATTGCCTATGCCAGATTGCAGGGCAAATGCGGGGTTAGCTTCCACATAGCGAAAATCCAGCGTATCACCCAGTTCCCCATCCACCTTTTCGATGACGCAAAAGCCTTCATCAATAGACTCGAACAAGCTACGATAGCGTTGTTCT
Organism: Anaerolineales bacterium; assembly: GCA_031389865.1. Lineage (GTDB taxonomy): Bacteria > Chloroflexota > Anaerolineae > Anaerolineales > Villigracilaceae > Defluviilinea. The sequence goes on from JANMSY010000268.1 coordinate 6,155, forward strand.
GATTCACGCAATATCTCCTCGGCCTGTTTGCGTTCCGTGATATCCATCATGGCCGCTATGGCGCCGCGGGTCTGGCCCTGCCCATCAAAAAGCGGCTTGGCATATGCATACAGGTATTTGTGGGAGCCATTTTCAAACTGCAGTTCGATGGTCTCTGCTTCCACTGCCATGCCGAGGCGCGCGGCAGTTTGCATGGGCAGATCGTCAGGAGACAATTCGACTCCATCCCTGAATACCCGATAGGTTGGGCGTTCCCCGTCTGGCGCGGATTTTGAAATGTTGGCGCCGCTGTCAACAGGCATTTGCACAAGCTCGTAGCCTGCCGGGTTCCCGCTGATGCGGGCACAGGCCGGGTCATGAGCAACAAAGATGCCGACCGGGCTGACTTCCAGCAGCGCTTCGATTTCCTCTGCCCGGGCGCGCAGTTTCTCCTCGGCCTGTTTGCGTTCAGTAACATCGCGGAAATAGAAATTGACGTAGTCAGAGTCCTGAATGGGGACCAACAGGCAGGAGAAGATCCTGCCAGCGCCGTGAATTTCGATCTCGACGTTTGAGTCAACGGCAGTTGGCGAGGACAGAAGTTCCTGTATTTGCATGGGAGGCACCTGTCCATGTTGATGCTTCCAAAAATCCAGCAGGGGCTCAGCAGCCTGGTTGGCATACAACAGGTCGCCCTGCCGCGTAAAGCGCATGACCGGGTTGGGGTCTTGGCCTGGGAATTTGGAGATGTCCAGGATCTTTTCCTCCGCCCGTTTCCGTTCTGTAATATCCACGGCGGCGATCAGGACGCAGGGCATGTCTTCGATTTCGATCGCTTCCACAGAAAGGAGCATGTGATAAACGATGCCGGACGGACCGTGCGTGGTCAGTTCGTGATCACGCATGGTGCCCTTCTCCTGCAGGCTCCTGGTGATCGATTGCTTGTCATCCTGCGAAATAATGACGCCCAGGTCACGGGCACCCCTGCCGATCACCTGTTCGCGGGTCAACCCAAACATGTTCAACAGGGTTTGGTTGATATCGAGAAATTTCGCGTCGGATGTACGCATGATCGCCATCGCGCTCGGGCTCAGGTGAAACGCCCTGGCAAATTTATCCTCTGATTTTCGCAGCGCAGTCTCGGTGCGCTTGGTCTCGGTGATATCAGAAAACAGACAGGCGAACTGCCCATGCCCAGGCGAGAATATATGAATACGGAACGAACGGTTAAGGATTTCCGAATAGTCCTCGATGAAGAATGGCTCATCCCCGAGCGCAACCCGGCCAGCCCGCTGAAGGATCTCGGAATCCTGCTCGTCGAACGCGAATACCTCCCAGGCTGTGTGCCCCACCAGTTCTTCGCGGCTTTTGCCAAGAAAGCGCGCCATGGCCGCGTTGGCTTCCAGAACGCGATAATCGCGCGGCTCGCCATTCTCATCGAGGATCACCTGTGCCAATGCGAAACCTTCCTGCATGGCATCAAACAGGATCTGGTACCGATCCGCACGCCGCCGCCGACGCTCGATCCTGCCCTCCTGCGACTGCGCGGCACCTGTAAGGATGACCGAGAGCCCGTCCTGCGAGGGATAGATGCGGCCTTCGAGCCAGCTGTCCTGTACAGGGAAGATGGACCCGTCAAACGCGGTGACGGTCTGCGTCTCGAGCGCGCTCTGGCAGGCCTGCGCAAACGGCGTCGGCAGAGAGTCAGGATATTCCGCCCAGAGGTTTTTACCGATCAGGTCCGCGGGCTGGCGTCCCAGCAATTGCCCGGCGCGTTCGTTGACGTAGATGGGCGTCATCGCCCTGTCAAAGGCAACCACACCTTCACTGATCCTGTCGAGGACGAGTGCTTCAATACATTTCCCTTTGGCGGCGCGTGAAACCCGCGCCTTTGTTTCCTCTTTGGATTGTGCAGCGATGGGGCGCGTCAATGGCTTGCGGTCTTTCTTCATAAATAGCACCATCCCATCCAAAAGACAGCTTCGACTCTTGGAATAATTTATTTGTTAAAGTTTGCCCGGTTATTATAATGGACTTCAACTTAAATCAATTTCAGTAAATCACAGGTTTTACCGTCATTGCGAGGAGGGTGCCTTTCCCGACGAAGCAATCTTACTCCTCAGACGGAAAATTGCTCGAAAATATGAGATTGCTTCGCAAAGAACCCTCGCAATGACGGGTTAT
>JANMSY010000269.1:0-7537 GCA_031389865.1 Anaerolineales bacterium
CCTGATGAATACAAATTTTGCCCATCAAACGTCAAACCTTTGTGCTCTTTGTGTCCTTTGTGGTGAGTTAAGAAACAGTTTCCAAGGGATTAGCATGCGAGAAAAGACGGATAAAAGACGGTTCCCACGTCAGAAAGCGCTGAATAAGAACTTTGGGGCTGCCTTCAATCAGTGAACCGACGGATTGGGGTTGTTTTACAAGAGCTACACACTGGAGAGGACCTACAACAATGAACAACGAAAAACGAGCAGACCTGCTCAAAGATGAATATATTATGCTGCAAAACTTTTATGAGGATATCGACAACAAGGGGCTTACCATCAAAGGCTGGTCCATCACCGTAGCCGTGGCAGTCATTGGCACGGGCATCCTGTATCGCAAGGAGGTTCTGCTGGTGGGCGTTGTTGTGGCACTTGTATTCTGGTATCTGGAAGCCTACTAGAGGGGCCTGTCCCATTTCTTTTCGGAGCGCATCCAGAATATCGAGCGGGCATTTCAAACCGGGCAGTGGAAGGACGAAGCCCCCTCCAGGTCTATTCCACCTGGGCGAAGGAATATCAGGAAAACGGGGACCAAACGCTGCGATATATGCGTAAACCATCTTCGTATCTGCCTCATGTATTGATCGCGGCAGTATCCCTGGGACTTTATTTTTGGTTTTGAACTTTTACCTTGTACGTTCAATCAAATAGCGAGAGCAAAAACGGCCCTCCAATACATGCCGCAGCCGTGCAAAGGAACAGGATGACGATGCCAGCCATGATGGTTGCGATTACCCCGATCCCACGCCCACTCTGCTCCACGGCAGAACGACGAGGCGGGGCTTCTGTGAACGGCAGTTGGGGAGCGTCGGCTTTCGCATCTGAAACTGCTGCTGCCCAATCCTCGATTTTCTGCGGGATGAAGTATTCCTTTCCACCGTTATCAAATTCAATATACAGGGCGGCATCATAATTCTGGAAGGAATAGCGGGATTGTCGATGCGAAATACTCACGTCGGCACGCCTGGCGTTCCGTATGCGGCTCAATGGGTACGAAACCAGGCTTCCCAGAATGGAAGATTGAAAGACCAACCGGTGATTGGTCAGCCACAAGGTTCCAAAGATCAGGTTATACGCGATCGCCAGCACATTGTTCTTGACGCGGGCGGCATTATTGTCCGTTTGCAGGAGCGATTCATTTTCATGAAGTGGAAGCGGGAAAGTAGACATCGGTTCCTCCTTGAAATAGTTCCTGAGAGCGCACTGAAGGTCCATCATATCAGCAATCATATCTTCCCACTTCGTGGCTCATTGAGAGTTGCCGTGATTCTGCTAACAAGGGATTGCCAAATCCCGTCTATGCAGGGAATACACTGGCATTTGCCCCGAATCTGGCGGCTGGATTTGTCAATCCAGCCAAGCATCACGGCAACTCTCAGAGAACTCATTTTATGTGGAGACAAGTCTTTTTTATATCTGCGCATTACTGAAATGTAACAAATTTCCAATTATTGTATGCTACACTTTAAAAACACAGTGTTCTGCATAGACAACTATATTAATAGATCACTCAAAAGCTCACTATGGGTAGCGGGCTTTGACGAATCCCCACGGAGGCAGTCATGAAATGGCTCAAGGATCGCACAATGTATCGCTTTGCCATGGTGGGTGTATTGTTTGGAATACTTCTGCTTATCCGTCGGGGTATGGCTGGAATTCACGCGGGCAGACCTGCCCTCTACGCGCTGGGTATTTATGTAGATCCAGCGCGTCCTGCGTCTGTCTCGTCTCCGGAGGTCCCATGAAATGGTTCAACGATAGCACCTCACGCCAGTACGCGTTGTGGGGATTTGTACTTGGGTTGTGCGTTATCGGCGCCGCCTCAGCCATAGAAATTCTTGACAAACAGCTGCCCTGGAGTTTTGCTTCCTTCCTTGAGGCCCAGCGGATGCAGCCACTTTTGCGGTTGGCGTATATTAGCCCACCCATTCTGGGTTTCATGGCAGGGATCTTTGGATACCAGAAAAGTCTTTCTTCTGTGATCAGCAAGGGTAAGAAGGAGTGGGAGGCCACCTTTGATGCCTTCTCAGACTTAATCCTTGTCGCCAATCCTGACGGGAGGGTCACCCGCTGCAACCATGCAGTCATTGATCGCTTGAATACACCCTATGAGAATGTGATCGGAAAGCCGATCTCCGAAATATTTTCTCTTGGTTCGAGGGATGGCCTTGACGAACTGGATGATCCGGCAAACGGTTTTGCCTGGCTCGGACGTGTATACGAGGTGTCCACCATTCCAATCCAGGCGAAAGACTCGCCGCGGCACAATCTATTTATCCTGCGTGATATCACCCAGCGCGTCGGAATGCAGAACAACCTCTCACTGGAACGAAAACTTCTTCGAACCCTTATTGATAATTTGCCGGACCGCATCTATGTCAAAGACATTCACGGGCGTAAAACAATCACCAATCTGGCAGATTGGCGCGCCTCTGGGGGCAAACAAATGGAGGATGTGGTGGGAAAGTCGGATTTTGATCTGTATCCCACCGAATTGGCAGGCAAGTTTTGGAGCGATGATAAAACTGTTCTCGATTCTGGCACGCCGATCCTGAACCGTGAAGAGCCCGGTTTGGATGATCAAGGAAATCCTGTCTGGGTCATGACAACCAAAGCGCCTCTGCGCAATGACGATGGTCAGATTGTGGGCCTGGTAGGGATTGGCAGGGATATCACCCGCCAGAAACAATCAGAGGAAAAACTCCGCCAGCTATCGAGCGCGGTGGAACAAAGCGCCTCTACAATCGTCATCACGGACTTGGAAGGCAGCATTGTTTACACCAACCCTAAATTTACTGAGACGACAGGTTACACTCTGGACGAGGTGTTGGGGAAAAATCCGAGTATCTTGAGATCCGGTCAAACTTCCTCACAGGAATACACGAACCTATGGACGGCGATCACGTCGGGAAGGGAATGGTCGGGCCAATTCCTTAACCGGAAAAAGAACGGTGACCTGTACTGGGAATCTGCCAACATTTCACCGATCCTGAACGAGGCAGGTGAGATCACACACTTCCTGGCTGTTAAGGAAGATATTACCGTGCGCAAACAGGTGGAGGCGGAACTTCTGCGTGAAAAACAATTCCTTGAAACGTTGAATGTGAATAGCCCCGTAGCAATCATCGTGCTCAATGATGAGGGCAATATCCTCTCGACAAACCCGGCCTTCGAGAATTTGTTCGGTTATCATCCCTCCGAGAGCGCCGGACAAAACCTGGACTCCCTGCTCAACACCGAAGAGACGATCGAGGCAGCGGCAGTTTACACAAACCAGGCACGCTCTGCACCCGTGCATGCGCTGGGGCGGCGCCGCCGCAAAAATGGAACGTTTGTCAACGTGGAGCTCTATGGAGTTTCAGTAAACCTCGCGGGAGGAGAAAGGGGAACTCTCGCGATTTACCATGATATTACGGAATTGGAAAATGCCCGCCGGGCTGCAGAAGAGGCAAACCGCGCCAAGAGCGAGTTCCTTGCCAATATGAGCCATGAGATCCGCACGCCAATGAATGGCGTCATTGGCATGCTTGAGCTGGCGCTGGATACGTCGCTCAGCGCAGAACAGCAGGACTATTTGCAAACATCCCTGCAGAGCGCAGAAGCCTTGCTTGTTCTCATCAATGACATCCTGGATTTTTCCAAAATCGAAGCCGGCAGACTTGAACTTGAAAAAATCAATTTCGACCTGCGCAACACGATCGAGGACGTTGGCTATGCCCTCGCAAAGCGTGCAGAAGAAAAGGGGCTCGAGCTGGTCTGCCTGATCCATCCTGATCTCTCGGCTGATTTGCGAGGCGATCCCGGGCGTCTGCGTCAGATCCTGGTGAACCTGGTGGGAAACGCCATCAAATTCACCCATCAGGGAGAGATCATTATTCGTGCGGAACATACCCGCGAAGAGGAAAAAAGCGTTGAGATCCGTTTCTCTGTTCAAGATACCGGGATCGGCATCCCAATGGAAAGCCAGTCGGCAGTCTTCGAACGCTTCACACAGGCAGATGGCTCCACCACGCGCAAATATGGAGGCACCGGGCTTGGGCTGACCATTACGAAACAATTGGTGGATGCAATGGGTGGAACCATTGGCTTGGAAAGTACGCCGGGCGCGGGAAGCACGTTTTGGTTTAGGATCAAATTTGAGAAGCAGCCACCCACCAGCAAACCCACTACAGCTCCATTGCAGGCTGCCCGCGCTGTGAGCCTGAGATCTGCCCATATCCTGGCAGTGGACGATAACGCGACGAACCGTACGGTTCTCACGCACATGGTGGAAGGGTTTGGATGCACCATCCAAACGGTGTCGAGCGGCGCCAAGGCATTGGAAGTTCTGCGCCAGGCGGTCCGCGCTGGCAATCCCTTTGATATTATTCTGCTGGATATGCAAATGCCCGGTATGGATGGCGAACAAACCGCGCTGGGCATCCGCAGCGACCCAGCGTTGAAGAATGCGAAGATCATCATTCTCACATCCATGGGGAAACGCGGCGATGCATCTCGCCTGGAAGCTCTCGGCTGTTCGGCATATCTTTTGAAGCCGGTCAAACAACAGATGCTGCGTGAAGCACTTCTGGCAGTCTTGAGCCGGAATGAACAGGAGCAGCCTCATTTGGTCACGCGTCACCAGCTTACAGAACAAAAACGAAAAAATCTGCGCATTTTGCTGGCGGAAGATAATTCCATCAACCAGAAGCTGGCGGTAACGCTTCTTCAAAAAGCGGGTTATTCTGTGGACGCGGTCGAGAATGGCGCTCACGCCGTTGAAAAAGCCAGGGCAGGCGCATATCACGCAATCCTGATGGATGTGCAGATGCCGGTGATGGATGGTTTTGAAGCGACAGGCTTGATCCGCGGCTGGGAAAAACTTTCGGGTCAGCACACCCCGATTATTGCCATGACAGCCCACGCCTTAAGTGGCGACCGTGAGCGCTGCATTGCGTCCGGCATGGATGACTATCTTTCCAAACCCCTGGAGCCAAAAGTGTTCTTCAGTATGCTCGAGAGATGGACTCAGAACAGAGAGAGTCCCACCGATGGTTTCAGACCCATCGAAGCGCAAGCCCCACTGGATGATGAATATACTTCCATTCAAAATCCTCTGTACGACGATGATGGTCTCTTTGGCGAGGAAACCCCGCCGGTGGCTGCAAACAATGAAGCGAACCTCCAGCCCGTGCAACTTAATTTCTCGAACACGTCACCGATGGATATTAAGGCTTCGTTGCGTCATTTCGATGGTGACGAGAAATTCATGATGGAGATGTGCAGGGTCTTTGTATCGAGCTTGCCGGAACGCGTCGTTGAAATTCAGAATGCCGTGGGGCAGAACAGCGCCAACAATCTGGGACGCCTCGCTCACAATTTGAAAGGTACAGCGTTGAACTTTGGCACAGAACCCCTCTCAACTCTCTCAGCCGAATTGGAGGAGCTAGGCAAGCGTGAGGATTTACGTTTTGCCCCCCATCTCGTGGCGCAGCTGAAAATCGAAGCGCAGCGGCTGGAAGAATTTGTGTCGAGTCAGAAATAGGACAGGAGATAATATGCCCCGTATTCTTATCGTAGATGATGAACCGATCAATCATGAGCTCGTGGCCCGCGCACTTGAAAGCCTGGGCGCACAACTGGAATTTGCCGAGAACGGAAATCTGGGAATGGCAAAAGCGCGTACGAGCAAACCGGATCTGATCATCAGTGATGTCATGATGCCGGATATCGATGGGTATCAGCTGACAAATATTCTGCGCCGTGAACCTGAATTCGCGGCTACACCCATTTTGATCATTACGGCACAGTCTGACCTGCAGGACAAAATTAAAGCATTTGAAGCCGGCGCAGATGATCATCTAACCAAGCCTTTTCAGCCCGCAGAACTGCTCGCACGCGTCTCTGCGCTCCTGCGCCGCGTGGAGGTGGCTCACAGCGTCCGCTCAGAAACACCAGCACAAGCAGGACGCATGATCGCCGTTCACAGCTTACGCGGCGGTACAGGCTGTTCCACACTTGCTGTCAACCTGGGAGTCGGTCTCGCCTCGCTCTGGCCCGTATCCACGATGCTGCTGGACCTGACCATGACATCGGGCCAGGTTGCCCTTATGCTTAATATGCCTCTGCGCCGTACCTGGGGAGATGTATCCCGATACGCCCCCGGCGAGCTGGACTGGGATGTATTGCAATCGATCATTGGCACATATGAAAACGGACTTTCGTACATCGCAGCGCCCACGTTCCCCACTGAAGCGGCGCCGTTACAGGCTGAAACCCTGGGGAGTGCACTGCACTTGTTAAAACACAATTATGAATATGTCATCGCGGATCTCTCTCATGATTTTAGCGATATATCCGTTCAGGCGCTGGACGCTGCTGACGTCATTTTGATGGTTGCATCGCCCGATATGTCTTCCGTGCGAGCTGCCTCGGCCGCAATGGATACTTATCAAAAACTGGGATATTCAAAAGACAAAATAAGGCTGGTCCTCAACGTGACGTTTCCCCGTTCCGGTCTGCCAAGGGACAAAATAGAAGCCGCCGTGGGAATGCAGGCATCCATGATCGTCCCCTATACGGACGTACTGTTTGTCGAAGCGATCAATTATGGACGTCCGCCTGTTCACTCCAAACCACATGAAGCTGTTTCGGCACTGCTCGAAGATTTCGCATTTCACCTGAGCAAGGATGAACACAGGAAATCAAAACCTGGCAACCCCAGCGAGGCGTGGAAGCGGGTATACAAACGTTACCAGGAAAGAAAGCGCTGACTCATCTCCATATTTTGCAGGCTCCGCAATGCATCGCCGCTGATGAACTGGCGCGGACCATTCCCCCCTGCCTACATGTATCTTTCGGAATGGATCTACTCCTGAGAACCGGCTGATGTGTCGAAGAATCGTTGTGCAGTTTGGAGAAACTCCACAATATATTTAATAATGATGACCACAGTGGAAAGAGCAAGTGGCAGGGCAAGGTATAAAACGGCTTCGCCGAGCCAGAGATACAGCACGGTCAATCCCGCGCCGATCCAGACCGAATTACACCACTCGCATGCAACCAATTCATGGATGCCGAATTCCCGGCAAAACCGGTATTGGTTACACAATTGCTCCGCGCGCTTTCGGAGTCGTCTAAACATCATCCAGGGGCCATCTTCATTGGCAATCAGCGATGCAAGCCTCCAGGCAGCGAGCGAAAGGTAGAAAAAGGTACTGAGGGTCATGACATATTCCTTACTGGTATATAACGAAATATAAGTCAGGATATTCCAGTGTTTTGGGATATATCAAGAATTCCGACAAGTTTCATCAGACTTTCATGTACAACGAGAAACCTTTTCCCCATAAATAGGTACAACTTCAGTTGGACAAAATTAATTTCAGTAAATCACAGGTTTTACCGTCATTGCGAGGAGGGTGCCTTTCCCGACGAAGCAATCTTACTCCTCAGACGGAAAATTGCTCGAAAATATGAGATTGCTTCGCAAAGAACCCTCGCAATGACGGGTTAT
>JANMSY010000306.1:0-2777 GCA_031389865.1 Anaerolineales bacterium
TGTTTACGGTCCGCGTGATGTGCTGGCGCAACCTGATGCGATTTTGATAACGAATGTGATCACGGATTTGTATCGCGCGTTCCCAGAGTTGAAGGGACATTTGATCGCGCCGTATTTACAGCGCAACGCAGCCACACACACCCTGCCCGCGCTCGGCGCGCGGGGCACACATCTTGGTATTGAAACGCCGTGGGAAAACTTATTCTGTGCGGGAGATTGGGTGCGTCACGAAACGCCTGCCTTCTTTTTAGAGCGCGCCTGTGTGACAGGCATGGAAGCCGCGAACCGAGTGCTCGCCACGCGCGGCATGGAAATATGGGATATAAAATCGCCCCTGCCGCCTGAGCCGCTCGCGGCTTGGATTGAGAGTTTGATGATGAAAGGGAGGAAGAATAGAAGGAAGAAATTAAGAATGTAGGGCGGGATCTCCCCGCTCTTTTTGTTTAATTTTCCACCGTTCTGTTCATTTTTTTCTTTTTGTTCAGTCAGGCACGGGGCGAGACGCATAGCGCCTCGCCCCAACGGTTGTCGGTTATAAAAATAATTCCTGAATGTGATTGGGCATGATGACAAATGCCGCTATTTCCACATTCGGAAAATGAACAAGAATATCATCCCACCATTTAAACAATTTCACCAATTCGAGCGACACTTGATCCGCAGATGGGGGATATATTCATGCAGATTCCTAATAAATTTGAGGCCTCCCCCAAGTGACGGAGATAAAAACTCCCCAGTCGATGGATACGGCCGGGGAGTGCTTGTTGTACTATATTATAAATCCATGTATACATGGCAAACGCGCGAATGCCTGCCATTCATCTTAAGAAAAAAGATGATAAATTTTATTATGTGGATCATCCTAATGCTCGACTAAATTGAATTCTTTACTTTGGATTGAGCAAAAATCGCTTCAATTTGGCATAAGTAAGTGTAGAACAATTAGGTTAGCAGAGCACTAGGGGCTTTGATCGGTTGGGTAGCCAGCATCATCATGCGGACGAGCTGGGGCATATTGCAAAAACCTGGCGCTCAACAAGTCTTTAACCCTGACCGCCGAATCTTCGGTCTGTAGACTCGACCCACAACACGACCATCATTGATGCCAGAATGTCGGATCTGAATCCCGTCATTGATGCCGGTGTTAGCTCATACCTTTAGGGAATGGTCCCTTTACACAAACTTAACACCCTTCGATATTAACTTCCAATGTGGAGTCCATCAGCAATCTATGGAGATACGAACATGAGATTAATGCAACGCTTATTTACCGTTTACGTACTCGCCGTGTTCCTGGGTGGGGTGGGAGTTCTAGTTTCGTTACCTGAGACAATCCTGGCTCAAACAGCCGACCCGGTCTTCGTTGGGGCAGGCGACATCGCCAAGTGTAGTGCGACCCAGGACGAGGCGACCGCAAAACTTCTCGACAGCATCGCCGGCACCGTATTCACTTTGGGCGACAACGCCTACTCGGATGGAACGACGACCCAATTCACGGACTGCTACGGACCTACCTGGGGACGTCACAAGAATCGCACCCGTCCCGCACCGGGCAACCATGATTACCATACTGTCGGCGCTGCCGGCTACTACACCTACTTTGGCGCAGCAGCCTCGCCGCTGGATACGAACTGTACCAGTGGCTGCAAAGGCTACTACTCCTATAACCTGGGAGCCTGGCACATCATTGCTCTTAATAGCGAGATTGACCACGCTTCTGGCTCAGTCCAGGAACAGTGGCTGCGGACGGACCTGGCCGCAAATCAGAGTATGTGTACTCTGGCTTACTGGCACAAGCCGCGCTTTAGCTCAGGGGCGAATCATGGCAACAATTCCAGTATTCAACCGTTATGGCAGGCACTCTATGATTATAGGGCTGACGTGGTGTTGAATGGCCACGACCATACCTACGAACGGTTCGCGCCTCAGAGTCCAACGGGGCAGGCCGACCCGACTCGAGGCATCCGCGAGTTCGTCGTGGGCACGGGGGGAGCGGGTTTATACTCCTTCTCCACCACCCAGCCTAACAGTGAGGTGCGCAACAACACCACATTTGGGGTATTGAAATTAACCCTCCACGCAACCAGCTACAACTGGGAGTTTGTCCCCATCGCCGGGCAGACCTTCACCGATGCGGGCAGTGGCAACTGTGTTGTCAGCGGCGCGGCTCCGACAGCCACCCGCACACCGACATCTGGCCCGAGCGCTACGCGGACTGTGACAGCCAGCCGAACTAGCACGCCGATGACTGGTCCGACCGCGACTCGCACGCCCACGATAACAAGAACACCTACGCTTGGACCTTCCATCACCCCGACCAAGACCCCGACCAAGACTCCAACGAATACGCCGGATGTCTCTGCTTCAGATCTGATCTTCGCCAATGGCTTTGAGAGCGGCAGTTTCTCGGCCTGGTCATCGGCCAGCACGGGCGCAGGCGATCTAAGTGTGACTGCGTCAGCTGCACTGGCGGGCTCGAACGGCATGCAGGCAGTCATCAACGACACTACAGCCATGTATACCGTCGACAATACGCCCAACGCCGAGAAACGCTACCGGGCGAGTTTCTACTTCGACCCGAACTCGATCTCGATGGCAGAGGGCAATGCCCACTATATCTTTATAGGCTACGATGTCAGTGCAGTATTCAATATGGATTTTCGTTTCTTTGGGGGGAGCTATCAAATCAGATTGCGACAGCAGAATGACAGCCAAGCGACACAAAGTACCGCTTGGGCCACGATAAGCGATGCCCCTCATTTTATCGAGATGGAGTG
>JANMSY010000355.1:0-1891 GCA_031389865.1 Anaerolineales bacterium
ATCGCATGGGCAAAACGTTTTCACCACGCATACACCCGTCGCCGCGGGGAACGATGAATTTCCACTGTGGTTGATCGAAAAATATCTGGCTGCCTTCTGGCCGCAACTCAAACTGACACGTGACCAGTTCTTCGATATTGCACGCCACCAACAACCGCAGGGCGAAACGTTCAGCATGGGCATTCTGGCACTGCGTAATGCAAATGGTCGGAATGCCGTCTCCGAGTTGCATGGACATGTTTCACGCAAGATGTGGAAATTCCTATGGAATGATAGCGAAGTGGATGATGTGCCGATCACGCACGTCACCAACGGTGTCCATGTATCGAACTGGATGGCACGCCGTTTCACCAATTTATTCGCCGAATATTTGGGCCAGGATTGGTATGCTCATCTCGATGAGCCGGAGTTGTGGTCGAAGATCGATGCCATCCCTGATGATGAGCTTTGGGCAGTCCGGCTTCACCTTAAACGCAAGCTCGCGTTCTACATGCGTGAGCGCGTCCGCGAGCGCTGGACGGGGGGCGGATTCCACCCGGTGCAGGTTGTTTCATCGGGTGTCCTGATCAACCCCTACGCCTTAACGATCGGCTTTGCACGTCGCTTTGCGACATATAAACGGGCAAGTCTCGTTTTGTCCGACGTGGAAAGATTGCTGGATATCATCAACCGTCCCAACATGCCCGTGCAGATCATCTTTGCCGGCAAAGCACATCCTGCGGATGAGCCTGGCAAGCAGTTGATCCAGCAGGTGTACCGCCAGGTCAAGCGCGCCGAAACGGGCGGGCGTATGGTCTTCGTGGAGGATTACGAAATGAACCTGGCGCGTTATCTCGTCCAGGGCGTGGATGTGTGGATGAATACACCGCGTCGGCCACTGGAGGCAAGTGGTACATCTGGGATGAAGGCCGCGCTCAACGGCGCGTTGAACTTCTCCGTACTGGATGGCTGGTGGCGTGAAGCATACAATGGTCACAATGGATGGTCCATTGGCGAGGACAGACAACTGGAATCGCAAACCATCCAGGATGCGCAGGACGCTGAAAGCCTGTATGGTACGCTGGAAAATGAGATCATCCCGTTATATTACGAACGCGACCCCAAGGAGATCTCCCACGAGTGGATCGCCCGCATCAAAGATTCGATGAAAACAAATATTCCGCAATTCTCCACCCGCAGGATGGTCAAGGAATATGTGGAACGGTTGTATGTAAAGGCTTTGAAGTAAACTTATTGCGCTCGTCGCCGTCCCAGGCGGCGAGAACGCCGCCTGGAGCGTAATGTTTCCTGAAATTACTGTTACCGAACTTTCTGAAAAATTAAAATCCGACGATCAATTCATCCTGCTGGACGTGCGCGAACCCCATGAGTTGGGCTACGCCAAATTAACCGACAGCAGGCTGAACGTCATGCCGATGAGCCGACTTGCGCGCGAAGGCATCCAGGCTTTGTCGGACACGGCAAAGTTGCAGGATGCCACCATTTATGTGCTCTGTCATCACGGCAGCCGCAGCGCGCAGGTCACAGCCTGGCTTGCCCAGCAGGGCTGGAAGAATGTCTTCAATGTGCGTGGGGGAATTGACGAATATGCGCGCAGCGTGGATCAATCAGTGGGTTTTTATTAATTGTTGAAGGTCATTCAGTTAAATAAAGAAGGTTGAGGTTAAATCTCAACCTTCTACCTTTTAATCCTGCCCACCTTCAAACTTACTTCCCGAATACAAACTGTCCGTTCTTGTAAAACAGATCTCCATCTACAAGGATCTCTGAATCGGTTCGCAGGTCACAGATCATATCCCAATGGATCGCGGACTTGTTGTGCGATCCCGTTTCGGGGTAACCCGCGCCAAGCGCCATGTGGAAGGTCCCGCCGATCTTTTCATCGAACAGG
>JANMSY010000370.1:0-2395 GCA_031389865.1 Anaerolineales bacterium
TCGGAAGAAGAAATGGAACGCACTCTCAACGAATACTCCCAACAGGAAGTCAGTCTAAAGAGCGAATTGTCTGGCATGCAGAAGAGAATCGACGAGCAGCTGTTGGTGGATTGGGAAGCGAAGGTGATGGAATTTCTAGCCGACTTGCAGGATGGCATCCAAGCATTGAGTGATCTGTCTGTGAGTGAAGAGGAATGGCTGGAATCGTTTGACTTGAAGAAGCGGATCGTTCAATTTCTAGTAGAGCGGGTGACGATTGATGTCCACCGACAGTTGACCGTGACCATCCATCTAAACCTGATGGAATTGCTTGAGGAAAGTCTGAAGAAGAATGACGGCGGTTCTGGCTCATCAGGCGTATGGCCCACAGGTGGCAGCCCTGCAAAATCGGATTCGCATCGTAAGCCGTCAATGTTTGCTGGTCGATCAGGCTACATATCTATTAGCGCGATCTGGAATAACTAATACTCTGTGGAGATAATAATGAATAACCGTGCAGTCATTTATGTTCGTACCTCATCAGAACATCAAGGGGAGAAATCAAGCCCAACTGAACAGGAGGCAGATTGCCGCCAACTGGCAGCCGACAAGGGATTGGTGATTGTCAATGTCTATCGTGATATTGAAAAGTATCGTGTTCGAACGAAATTGGTGGAACCCTCTGGTACACGTTCTGATCGTCCAGGTTTGCTGGCAATGTTGAGTGCTGCTGCGCGGGATGAGTTCGATATCATCCTTGCTTGGCGCGAAGACCGTCTTTATCGCGGTATGCGGGCTATGTTGCTTGTGTTGGAGACTATTCAGGAGCATAAGGTGTCTGTATTGCTTGCGCGCGAAACCTTTGACCCCAAGATTGCCCCACTACGTGCCTGGGTGGCTCAGATGGAATTGGATGGCATGAAGGAACGCATGACGATGGGCGTGAAGGCCCGCCTAAAATCTGGAAAGGCAAATACAGGTCAGGATCGTTATGGCTATCAACGCATTGACGATCAGATTGTTGTTGTCGAAGAAGAGGCTCGATGGGTTCGGAAGGTTTTTGAGTGGTATCTTGATGGTTGTCATCTCATGGAAATTCGTGACAGGTTGATTGCTGGAGGCGCACCCCAGAAGGGGAGCAGTATTCCAAGAAGAATCCAATGGGCGCGATCAAGTATTCAGGCAATTCTCAAATCAGCCAAGGAATATGCTTATGGAATAAAAATACAGTCCAGAAAAGGAGAACTTTTCGAGATACCAGTTGATCCAATTATTAATACTGCAACCTTTGAACGTTTTGTAGAATTGAGAGCCTGGAAAAAAACTTATCCTGCTAGTCGCCTGCACCGCGATTATCTACTTGGCGGAATACTGCATTGTGCATGTGGCAATAAGTGGGGTGCAAGAACCCAGAAAACCAGAAAGAATCGGAAGGGAGTGCTGGTTGAACGTAAAACATTAACGGGCATTTATTATTGCCGCCAGAATCACAAAGATCTTGTTTCGCCTGATTGTCCGAGGCATATTGGCTCAAAAAAGGCTGATGAGGAAGCTTGGGAAAAGATATGTGGTGTTGTCGATAGACCTGAATACCTTCTTACACAAGCCAGGAATTTAATTGAGCAACTTCGGGCAAACGCTGCTAATCTTCACGAAGAAAGAGATAGAATCGAAAAAGAGCTTGAGAGGATTAATGCGAATCGTCAATGGGTGATTACTTTGGCCAGGCAGGGGAAATTTACTAATAATGATATGGAACAACAATTGGCAACGTTGACATTGCAGGAGATCAGTTATAAGCGCGACCTATCTGCATTAGGTCAGACCATCAATATCAACGCGCTCGATAACTGGGAGGCAAAATTCGAGGAATATCTGGCGGATTTACAGGCAGGTGTCGAAGCATTAAAAGATACCGCTCCTCAAAATGAAGAGGAGCGGTATAACTTGTTCTTACTCAAAAAGCAGGTTGTAGATACTTTGGTTCAGCGAGTAACTATCAGCAAAGACCGCAAGATAAATGTTGAGATTCGTCTAGATTTACTTAAAATTCTCGATCAGGATGCAGGCTTAGAGAACCTTAGCCCCGCGGCATATTCCAGGCGGGTCGAAACTTATACCCGTATACATGATATATACCGCGCCGGGCAGATTTTTGTGCGACTATGAAGCCAAAATATGGTAGTTTTGTGAAAACATAGACTTATAGGGTATGCCCAGACGAAGGAAAATGACTTGGACTCACAATGCTATCGTAACTAACACTTTGAAATTTCATCAAGTCTCTCGTTTAACTCCGATCAAAGACAAAGTAGCACATCAAAGTAACCTACAACTGGAAAGGATATTTTACAAAGCCTCCTAAACATGATTACCCCCAAACTTAAGGATTCAGCTTGCCGAACTACAATGTTAC
>JANMSY010000427.1:0-2477 GCA_031389865.1 Anaerolineales bacterium
GAGGAAATCCAATCTGTGCATCTGGCGGAGGCGTTGCAATACCGGCCGAAGATGATGCTGGGGTAAGGAGTTAAGAGGAAAATAATTTTATGAGATTTTTTCTTTATCCCAATAAGAGTCAACCGATCACCGGAGATGCCCGCACGAATGCTGATGCAGCGGATAAAGGTAAGACGACGAAAAACTCTTGATTCATCCATCTGGATAATAATAAGACACTCCCTATAAATCAATTTCATAAAATAAACCACCAGCCCGGAGACTCCAATGAAATTTACCGATGGATTTTGGCAAATCCGCCCGGGGGTAATTCCTCATTACTCTTCGCAGGTTCACGAAGTGGAAATCGGACCAGAGGCGTTGACTATCCACGCTGTGACGAATAAACTGGTCACGCGCGGCGACACACTCAATCAGTCCATGCTTGCCATTCGCTACTCAACACCGATGGAAAATGTCATTCGTGTGCAAATGGTTCATCATAAAGGCATACTTGCGCGAAAGCCCGAGTTTATTCTTTCCGATCAACCCCACCCCCAGCCTGTCATTTCAGACGATGAGCAAGGTGCCATACTGACAAGTGGTGAATTAAGCGTGCATGTTCAGAAAGGGAACAATTGGCTGGTGGAGTACAAAGCAGGTGAGCAGGTCGTTACCTCCAGCAGTTGGCACGGCATGGGTTTCGTGGATACACCCGACGGACAATTTGCCCATGAACAATTGAATATTGGTGTGGGGGAGTGCATTTATGGGTTGGGGGAACGCTTCTCTGCTTTTGTCAAAAACGGCCAGGTGGTGGATATCTGGAACGAGGACGGCGGCACGAGTAGTGAACAAGCCTATAAGAATATCCCGTTCTATTTAACGAACCGTGGTTACGGAGTATTTGTCAACCACCCAGAAAAAGTTTCCTTTGAAGTGGCCTCCGAAAAAGTGGAGCGGGTACAGTTCAGCGTCCCGGGCGGGGATCTTGAGTATTTCATCATTTATGGTCCCACGCCCAAGGAAATCCTCAAACGTTATACTGCGCTGACCGGCCGCCCGGCTCTGCCACCGGCCTGGTCGTTTGGGCTTTGGCTTTCCACCTCGTTTACAACTGATTATGACGAAGAAACTGTCACAGGATTCATCCGTGATATGGCCGCCTGCGGTATCCCGTTACACGTCTTCCACTTCGACTGTTTCTGGATGAAGGAATTTCACTGGTGCGATTTCAAATGGGATAACCGTTGTTTCCCCGACCCCGAAGGAATGCTCAAACGTTTAAAAGAGCATGGCTTGCACATCTGCGTATGGATTAACTCGTACATTGCCCAGCGTTCAGTCTTATTTGACGAAGCAGTGGCTGGCGGTTACCTGCTCAAAAAACCCAACGGTGATGTGTGGCAGTGGGATAGATGGCAAGCCGGGATGGGCATTGTGGATTTTACCAACCCGGCGGCATGTGATTGGTTTAAATCCAAGCTGAGGGTTCTTCTCGAAATGGGTGTAGACACCTTTAAGACAGATTTCGGGGAACGCATTCCCACGGACGTAGCCTATTATGATGGCTCCGATCCATTTAAAATGCACAACTATTACCCCTACCTCTACAACAAAACTGTATTTGACTTGCTAAAGGAAGTACGTGGAGAAGGTGATGCTGTAGTTTTTGCCCGTTCTGCCACCGCTGGCGGACAGCAATTCCCGGTCCACTGGGGCGGTGACTGCACAGCAACATTTGAATCGATGGCCGAAAGTTTGCGTGGCGGCCTTTCGCTGGGCCTTTGCGGTTTCGGTTTTTGGAGCCACGACATCGGCGGCTTCGAGCAGACTGCCTCTGCAGATGTATACAAGCGCTGGGCAGCTTTTGGCCTGCTCTCGTCGCACAGCCGCCTGCATGGCAGTTCATCATACCGCGTGCCCTGGGCTTATGATGAAGAGGCAGTGGATGTACTCGCGTCATTCACCAAACTCAAGTGCAGCCTGATGCCTTATCTCTATAATGCGGCGCGCCAGGCGCATGAAAACGGCACCCCCATGATGCGTGGAATGATCCTCGAATTTCCCGACGACCCTGGTTGTGACTATCTCGATTTACAATATATGCTTGGCGATTCATTGCTCGTTGCGCCGGTCTTTACCCATGAGGGCAGTGTGAATTATTATGTCCCTGCCGGAGTTTGGACAAATTTATTAAACGGCAACAAAGTTGAAGGTCCGCGCTGGATGCGTGAGACGTACGATTTTATGAGCCTGCCCCTGTTGGTGCGTCCGAACACCGTCCTGCCGGTGAGCAGCCGAACAGATCGTCCTGACTACGATTACAGCGACGATGTAACTTTGAAAGTTTTTCAACTGGAAAATGGCAGGAGCGTACGAGTCGAAATCCCGACCTTAACTGGAAATGTAGAAATTACGTTTGATGTGAGGCGCGAGGCAGATGTCATCCACATTCAGAGGCAGGGACCTCCCAAAGCTTGGAAAGTATTACTGAC
>JANMSY010000444.1:0-4256 GCA_031389865.1 Anaerolineales bacterium
CTAAAGCATCGGTTCAGATAGTCCTGCGTTGGAAAGGGCTTTTTTTAGGCGGCCCGAAGAAAGCAACTACTTATCACCTTATCATCAGAAACCACATACAACATGTAGTGAATATGGTTACAAGTGGCGTTGTAGGGCTAAAAACATTAGAGAAAATCAGGGAAGCTTTCATAGGCACCCGCGAGGCGAGAGATTACCATGAACTGGCTTTATTGGGGAAGCCAAGTATTATTTCTGGCGTGTGTCAGCTAGAGGCGTTGCGTCCAAGCAATGTTGCCGATAATGACGAAGAACCCATATTTTTGTTCTCGGCCGGCTGGCGTTCGGGGTCGACATTATTGCAGCGGCTTATCGTCTCGGATTCCAGAGTGCTGGTTTGGGGTGAGCCCTATAACGTTTGTGGAATTATTCAGCGCTTGGCAGAAACCACGATACCATTCAGGCACGATTGGCCGCCTTCACGCTACTACTATGATGATACTACCATTAACCGCCTGAAAGGTGAATGGATTGCCAACTTATACCCAACACTGAATGACATGTGGCGCGGTCATCGCGCATTATTTGATTCAATGTTCGCTGATCCAGCCAAGCGAGCAGGCGCCTTACGATGGGGAATTAAAGAAGTGAGATTGGGGGTAGATCATGCATATTACCTGCGGTGGCTGTACCCAAGGGCCCGTTTTATATTCCTTTACCGTAATCCCTTTGCCGCGTACCGATCATATGTCGGCTTCCAGCGTAACTGCTACTATACCTGGCCTGACAGGCCGGTTTTTACCCCGACTGAGTTTGGATCACATTGGCGACATCTCATGAAAGGATTTCTTGCTGATGGGGAAAAGATAGGCGCCCTTCTGGTTCGCTATGAAGATATCAAAAATGGGGATGGGCTGATTAGGATTATTGAGCAGCACCTCGACATCCGAATTGATCGTAGCTTGCTGAATAAAAAAGTGGGTGGATCGGGGAGTGAGAAGGTTTCGATTGGTAGACTGGAGAAGTGGCTTTTGAAACGCGCAGTTTTACCAATAGCACACGAATTGGGTTATAAGTGGTAAAGTGGCTTGCATGGTTACGACAGCTTGTAACGCTGCGCCTTCGGCAGTTATTGGGGGTGGCGGTCGGCGCACTTGTATTGCCAGGCTGTTCGCCCTCAGTCGAAGTTACTGCGGAGTTTAAGGAACAGAAGATCGAGTTAGCGACGTACAACCTTTGGGACCTCGGAGTGGTAGACGCCAACACTGATCAAATGCTCGACATCTTTACGGTGAACCACTCAGCCAAACAGAGTCTATCCTTGAATCAAGGTTCCATGCGTTTCAAGGATGTCTTTTCCCAATGGGGTCTCGATCAGGATGCCGGTTTCCCAGGTCTGGCGTTGATTCCGGAGGAGCCGGCCCCTGAGCGGCCTGGTCTGTATATCAACTGGCGGGGTATCGACCTCGTGATTCGTTCGCATCGACTTCCTGGGGCTGCGGCCACGGTGCGTGGAACCATAGACCTGCTAACTCCTGTCCACCTCAAGGACTCAGAAGGGTTCAGAGCGAATATCGAAACTCTGACTTTGTCATCCGGCGCAACCCGTACTCTCATCCACTTCGCGGGTGGCTCAAACGGGCATTTTGCCTTCAAGCCGAGACAAGACGCCGTACCCATCAACTTTCATCTGGACCAGGGACCTGATCTGGCAAGCATCTACGTCGGCGCCAACACCGTCTCGCCATCAGCTGCCGACTTTACCATTCACATGCGCGACCGACACGCGATGGCATGGGCTGACTACAATGGCGATATGCAGATGGACGTATTCATAGCACGCGGCGCACTTTCTGGAGCGTTGAAAATCACGCCATTGACCTTGAGGGATGCATTGTACGTCCAGAGGGACGGCCGCATGACGGATATTGGCGAATCTGTCCTGCCAGACAAAGGTGGATGTCCGGCGCGTCAAGCGCAGTGGGTAGACTTCGACCGCGATGGACGGCTCGACATCTTCATAGTTGGCGGCAGAAGGGGATTTTCGAGTCAGTTGTTAAGACAAACCGATGACGGGACGTTTATTGACGTGGCAAAAGAAGTGGGATTGGACCTTACGTCAGAAGGTAAATTTGTCTGGCTCGATGTTGACGACGACGGCTACCCGGACCTGGTCTGGGTGGACGACCGCGGCATATACATATATTGGAATAGAGACGGGCATTTCCAGGAGCAACAACTCGCGAGCTTCCCTAAGGATCACGACGAAGTGACCGGCTTGCGCGTTGGTGACATGGATGGGGATGGTCATGCGGATGTGTTCGTCGAGTCCCCATCAGATAGTCGCGTGCTCGTGTCTCGTGGTGGCACTTATGTTGTGTTCGGTGCGGCTGATCTGGGACTCCCGGTTCATAGCCTGGCCGCAAGCTGGGTGGATGTGGATAACGATGGAATCCTGGAACTCTACTCAGTGCCCGACGGCATTTATAAGCGCACCGCAGATGGATATTACAAGGCCACGGGTGCAATGCGCTGGAATTGCGGCACGCTCTGCCCATATGAGTTAAGGGACGCGATAGCAAGCTGGGTGGATCTGAACAATGACGGCACACGTGATCTCGTGATGGCCGCCAATTTGGTCACGAAAAAGACACGCTGGGCACCGTGGGTTTCCCGGTTCTTGGGTGACTCGCGTTCGCAGATCGGCCCGTTTGGAGGGCACTGGGTAACGAAGGTGTTCACCAACTCCAACCATCAGAACCACTGGCTGCAGGTGAATTTGGTGGGTCCTCCGGGAAATCGGCAGGGCCTTGGCGCCCGAGTATCCGTCCGCGCCGGTGGTGTCGAGCAAATCCAGGAAGTGGGTCATGCGGAGGGCTCCCGATACTCACAGGGCCACTATCGTGTGTATTTCGGCCTGGGGCAACGTGGCCAGTTGGATTCGCTTTCCGTCGCTTGGCCTGACGGCACAATGCAGACGATCCCTGACCCGCGGGTCGACAGCCTTGTCACGGTGAACTGGGTGATAGCAAAGCCAAGTGAGAATAGCATCTGAAGCATATCTGCCAAAGGCGCCATGATCATGGCCCGAAAGCCGCATCTGGCATACCTGAGTCATCATGAACCGGTTTTTTCCCCGACGGTAAAATCGATAGACGAGCTGCACGATGCTTTGAAGAAATCCCCGGCAGATTACCTGATTTATGATAGAGTGACCTTAGAGCTGCGCCCGGAACTTAAACTGCTTGCTGAACCTGTGAATTCAATTTCATGGTTGAGGCCCGTTTATTCAGACTTGCCGGGGTCCCGCTCGGCGCATCGCCCGAGTAACGATTACCGAGACCGCACTGTGGGAGGCAAAAGCACAAAAGGGTGCTCGCGAGTGAACAAACAATGCGTCGGTGTTGGTTCGAGGCTGGCTGTGTTGCAGATAGGCCACCAGCGCCGCTCCGACTTCCTGGGTCAGAGGCAGCCGAACCTCGCGACGCCCTTTGCCTGACACCTGAATCTCAGCGTCTTTCCAGTCGACATCTCCCAACTTAAGTTGCACGATATCACCTGCTCGAAGTCCCAATCGCGCGAGGAGGAGCAAAATCGCACGATCTCGCCTGCCAACCGGCGAATCGGGATCACACGAAGAGATGAGTCGCTCCACTTCTTCCTCTTGCAGGTACTGTGGCAGTGAGGAGAGCCGCCAGTGCGCCAGTACCGGAACAGCTGCATAAAGATTGGATGAACACATGCCTTCAGCGATCAGAAAACGGAGAAACATGCGAAGAGCCGTCGTACATTTTTTGGCTGCCGCCCACCCGCACTGTTGACTCTTTTCCAGAACAAATTCTTGCAAAATCTTAGCAGTGAGCTTTCCTGGGTCCTGACAAATGCGCGTAAGCAGATCCCGGATCGATAGACTGTAGTTGTAGAGCGTTTGATCACATGCTCCCCGTTGCTGACGCATCCACTGACAGAATGCAGTGAGCAGAACTGGATCCTGAACCGTTGGAAGATCCACAGCAGGAGTGATTTCGCCAGCATTCCGCAGGTGTTTCAGGAATAAACGCACGCCATTAAGCAAGTTCAACCGGTGAGTATGGCCGTAATGAGGGCATTGACATCCATTCAGGTGGCGGTTGAAGAGCTCAACAATCTTCTCTGTAAAACTTGATATGGGTATGCCTTCGCAGCCTGACCAGTGTAAAATGTTCCGCTGTTCGAATTTGTTTACGAGCGGTTATCACAGCGTAGCCTGCGTGAAATAGCTCTTCGGCGAATAGTTC
>JANMSY010000457.1:0-8310 GCA_031389865.1 Anaerolineales bacterium
GTAACACACCTGAGTAAGTGCAAAGAGCCGCCCTAACCACGGGCGGCTCTTTTTATACCCCACCCCATGACTTCGTCATAGAGAGGGGAGCAAAGAGAGAGCCATGCGATCAGACACTGTCAAAAAGGGATATGAAAAAGCGCCGCACCGCGCCTTGTTCCGTGCCACAGGTGTGAAGGAAGAAGATTTCGAAAAGCCGTTCGTTGCCATTGTCAATTCGTATGTGGATGTTGTGCCCGGACATGTTCATTTACAGGACTTCGGCAAATTGGTGAAGGATGCAGTTCGTGCCGCGGGCGGAGTGCCGTTCGAGTTCAACACCATCGGCGTGGATGACGGCATCGCCATGGGTCACATGGGGATGAAGTATTCGCTCCCTTCGCGGGAATTGATCGCCGACTGCGTGGAGACGATGATCGAAGCCCACAGATTTGACGCTATGGTCTGCATCCCCAACTGCGACAAAATTGTCCCTGGAATGTTGCTCGCCGCGATGCGAGTCAACGTGCCGGCAATTTTTGTCTCGGGTGGCGCGATGAAAGCAGGCATGACTCCGGATGGGGAAACAATAGATTTGATCTCTGTGTTCGAAGGTGTGGGGGCATTTTCAGCGGGAAAGATCGATGAGAAGCGTCTATCAATTTTGGAAAAGTTTGCCTGTCCTTCCTGCGGATCGTGTTCCGGGATGTTTACCGCCAATTCCATGAACTGCCTGATGGAAGTGCTCGGTCTCGCGCTGCCGTTCAATGGTTCCGCTTTGGCGAAGACTCCTGAACGTGAAGAGTTGGCGCGCGCGGCTGCGACTCAGATCATGACCCTGATCGAACGCGACCTCAAGCCTCGTGACATTGTCACCGCCGAAGCGATAGATGACGCGTTTGCACTGGATATGGCAATGGGCGGCTCCTCCAATACCGTGCTCCACACCCTGGCGCTGGCGAATGAAGCGGGCGTGGATTACCCACTGGAGCGAATCAATTCCGTCGCGGACAAGGTGCCGCATATCTGCAAGGTGAGCCCGGCAGGCAAATGGCACATGGAAGATGTCCATCGTGCAGGCGGCATCCCTGCAATATTAAATGAGATCCAATGGGGGACAGGCATGCTGCATTTCGACCGCATGACGGTCACGGGCAAAACATTGGGGGAATCGATCCAGGGCTGCGATATCAAGGATGAAGAAGTCATTCGACGTTATGACAATGCCTATTCGAGGCGCGGTGGTTTGTCCATTTTGTTTGGCAATCTCGCCCCCAAAGGCGCGGTGGTTAAAGTGGGTGGCGTCAGTGAACTGATGATGAAGTTCGAAGGTCCTGCTGTGATCTTTGAATCACAGGAGGATGCCATGGCTGGCATTCTGGCGCGGCAGGTCAAAGCAGGAGATTGTGTTGTCGTGCGCTACGAGG
The DNA here is from genome assembly GCA_031389865.1 of Anaerolineales bacterium. Lineage (GTDB taxonomy): Bacteria > Chloroflexota > Anaerolineae > Anaerolineales > Villigracilaceae > Defluviilinea. The sequence continues at coordinate 1,407 of JANMSY010000457.1, forward strand.
GTCCCAAAGGCGGACCTGGCATGCAGGAGATGCTCTCACCCACGTCCGCGATCATGGGGCAGGGACTCGGTGACAAGGTTGCGCTCATTACTGATGGCCGTTTCAGCGGCGGGACGCGCGGCGCGTGCATTGGTCACGTTTCACCGGAGGCAGCGGCGCATGGTCCAATTGCCGCGCTCAAGGCTGGGGATGTGATTGAGATCGATCTAACGGCGCGCCGGCTCGAGGTCCGCTTGAGCGATGCGGAGATCCAGAGTCGGCTCGCCGAGCTGCCCCCATTCCAATCCACGACCACATCCAAATGGTTAAAGCGATATTCGTATTTTGTTACCAGTGCGGATACAGGCGCGGTGTTATCGACGGACGATGGACGATAGACCCTTGACAATAGTATGGTCCATCGTCGACGGTCGATGGTCCAAAAAGGAGCATTCATGAAAAAAACAGGTGCAGAAATTTTGTGGGAATGTCTGGTGCGGGAGGGAGTGGAGGTGGTGTTCGGTTATCCGGGCGGCGCGAACATGCCGATCTATGACGCGATGTTGAGTTATCCCGTTCATCATGTGTTGGTGCGGCACGAACAGGGCGCCGCACACATGGCGGATGGATACGCCCGTGCCTCTGGAAAAGTGGGTGTGGCAATGGCAACCTCTGGTCCAGGTGCGACGAATCTTGTTACGGGCATTTGTACGGCAATGATGGATTCGGTTCCAGTTGTATTCATTACCGGACAAGTCGCAGCGCATTTGATCGGCGGTGACGCGTTCCAGGAAACGGATGTGACGGGCATCACGCTGCCGATCACAAAGCATAATTACCTTGTCACGCGTGCAACCGAAATTGCGGAGGTTGTGCGAGAGGCATTTTATATCGCCCGCAGTGGACGGCCGGGTCCTGTGTTGATCGATATTTGCAAGAACGCGCAAATTGAGCAGACTGAATTTGTGTATCCCGAAGAAGTGAAACTGGTTGGTTATCAACCTGTAGAGCACGCGCCGAAGGATCTACTGAATGATGCGGTAACCCTGATCGAAAAGGCGCAGAAGCCGATCATTCTGTGCGGGCATGGTGTCTTGATGTCGAAGGCAGAAGAAGCGTTGATGCAATTCGCAGTCAAGACGCAGACACCTGTGGCAAGCACACTGCTGGGCCTGGGCGCGTTCCCTGCCTCGCATCCATTGAGCCTTGGCATGATGGGCATGCATGGGGAAGTTCATACGAATCTCGCGATCCAGAACTCTGATCTCATTCTTGCCTTTGGTATGCGCTTCGATGATCGTGTGACCGGCACATTGAAAACCTACGCACCGCGTGCCAAGAAGATCCATATTGAAATTGATCCCTCTGAAATTCATAAAAATGTATTTGTGGATATTCCATTGGTCGGTAATTTGAATACAGTGCTTACTGATCTGATACCCATGCTCGATGAATACGATCACGATGAATGGTTGACGGAAATCAGCGGCTGGAAAACGGAGGCCGATTCGCGCAGCATTATGAACTGGGAGGATGATGGCAAGTTATATGTTGCCCACCTGATCGGTGACATCTGGAAGGCGACAGGTGGCGGCGCGATCGTGACCACAGACGTGGGTCAGCACCAGATGTGGACCGCTCAATATTACGCCCTTGATAAACCGAATCGCTGGATCACCTCAGGCGGCGCGGGGACGATGGGCTTTGGTCTCCCCTCGGCAATCGGTGCATGGTTCGCACATAAGGATCAGGAGATCTGGGCGGTGGCGGGCGATGGAGGATTTCAAATGACTGCCGCGGAGTTGACCACTGCGGTTCAGGAGGGCGCGAATGTTAAGATCGCCATTATGAACAACAACTTCCTTGGGATGGTCCGTCAGTGGCAGGAGTTCTTCTTCGAGAAGCGTTACTCGGCGGTAAATATGCGCACGCCTGATTTCGTGAAACTCGCTGAAGCACACGGAGTTCCTGCGCGGCGGGTGACCAGGCGCGAGGAAGTGGAAGAAACCATCCAATGGGCGCGTAGCACCGAGGGCCCTGTTCTAATCGAGTTCAGCGTCGAAAAGGAAGATGGCGTGTACCCGATGGTGGCTACGGGGGCAGCCCTCGATCAAATGATACAGAGACCCGTACGACATTAGCCTGACGATGGACGATGGACAGTAGACCATGGTAAACGGTCCGGCGTTGGAAATGGAAAGATAGGAGAAAATATGAATTACACCTTCATCGCATTGGTAGAAAACAAACCTGGCGTGTTGAACCGAGTCGCTTCGTTGTTCCGTCGCCGTAACTTCAATATCGAGTCGCTTGCTGTCGGACGCACGGAGAACCCCGATGTCTCACGCATGACGGTTGTCGTGGATTGCCCCAACGGTGACATGGACGCGCACAAGATCGAAGCGAATCTCTATAAGCTGGTCAACGTGATCGACGTGCAGGACGTGACGCATCAACCTTCCGTGACCCGAGACCTGGCTCTGATCAAGATAAAGGTCGGCCCCGAACGCCGCGCCGAGGTCAACGGGCTGGCCGAGATCTTCCGCGCCCGCATCGTGGACGTGGCGTTTGACTCGCTGATCGTTGAGATCACAGGCACAGAGGACAAGATCGAAGGCATGATCGAACTCCTGCGTCCCATCGGGATCGTGGAAATGGTTCGCACAGGACAGGTTTCGATGACGCGCGGAGTCAATGACGGGGTACGACGCGTCTCGGGCGTGAATGGACATCACTATCAGGATGTGGCCGAACTGGCAGCGATGACTCCCTAAAGAGTTGACTCCGATGGTTGAGTAGGCGGCGCTCGTCCGCTGTATCGAAACCATCAGTTCGGCTCAAATAAAACCAACTAAAAACATAGTGGTTTCAATACGGGCTTCGCCCTACTCGACCACCGATACGAAATAATGAGGAGAAATGAAATCATGGCAAAGATCAATTTTGGCGGTAGCGAAGAAGAAGTAATTACACGCGACGAGTTTCCGCTCGAGAAGGCGCGTGAAGTATTAAAGGATGAAGTCGTTGCGGTGCTTGGATATGGCGTGCAGGGACCTGCGCAGGCGATGAACATGCGCGATAACGGAGTCAAGGTGATCGTCGGTCAGCGCGAAGGCACGAAGAATTGGAACAAGGCTGTGGAAGATGGCTGGGTTCCGGGCGAGACTCTTTTCCCTGTGGAAGAAGCCGCCGAAAAGGGAACGGTCATCCAGTATCTATTGTCAGATGCGGGCCAGCGTTCACAGTGGTCGAAGATCGTGGAATGTCTTAACGAAGGGGACATGCTATATTTCTCGCACGGGTTTTCCATCACATTCAAGGATGACACGGGCGTCATCCCACCTCCGCATGTGGATGTGGCACTTGTCGCACCCAAGGGATCGGGACGTAGTGTCCGCACGAATTTTCTCGATGGCTCGGGGATCAATGCAAGTTTTGCCATTCAACAGGATGCGACAGGCCGCGCCTATGAGCGGACAATTGCCCTGGGCATTGCCATCGGCGCAGGATATTTATTCCCGACTACCTTTCAAAATGAAGTCTATTCCGACCTGACCGGCGAGCGCGGCGTACTAATGGGCGCACTGGCAGGGGTGATGGAAGCCCAGTACAACGTCCTGCGCAAGAATGGACATTCCCCATCAGAAGCGTTCAACGAGACTGTAGAAGAGTTGACCCAGTCCCTGATCCGTTTGGTTGGGCAGAATGGCATGGATTGGATGTATGCCAATTGCTCCACCACTGCCCAGCGCGGCGCACTGGATTGGAAGGATAAATTCCGTGATGCGGTTGCACCTGTGTTTAGCGATCTCTATCAAAGTGTTATCACTGGCAACGAAGCGCGCATCACCCTTGAAGCCAACAGTCAGCCAGACTACCGTGCAAAATTGGACGTGGAGCTTGCTGCCATCCGTGATTCTGAAATGTGGCAGGCGGGCGCGGCGGTCAGGTCGTTGAGGCCGGAAAATTGGAACAAGTAGTCTGCTCGCCCACGGGTACCAAGGTTTGACAAGCAGACAAGCTGACGAGAAGACAAGGAGACTAAATGAACAACTACGTCAAAATTTTTGACACAACACTTAGAGACGGCGAACAATCCCCTGGCGCGACGATGACTTCCGCCGAAAAACTCGAACTGGCCCGGTCGCTGGCGCGTATGGGTGTGGACATCATCGAAGCAGGATTCCCCGCTGCCTCGCCCGATGATCTCGAAGCTGTCAGACGGATCGCGATGGAAGTGGGCAAGCCACCTGTCGGTGAGCCTGAAGCGCGAGTGCCTGTCATCGCAGGGCTGGCGCGGGCGAACAAAGCCGATATCGATAAAGCGTGGGAAGCTGTCCAGGAGGCGCAGAAGCCGCGCATCCACACCTTCCTGGCGACGTCATCCATTCATATGAAACACAAACTCAAAATGGATCCTGAAGAGGTCGTCCAGCGTGTTTCTGAGATGGTGGCGTATGCACACACTCTGTGTGCCGACGTTGAGTTCTCGCCCGAAGACGCGGGACGATCTGACCCTGAATTTTTATATGTCGTTTTGGGTGAAGCGATCAAAGCCGGCGCGACCACGCTGAACATTCCCGATACGGTTGGGTACACAACGCCCGATGAATACTTTGCGCTGATCAGCGGCATCATCAAGAATACGCCTGGCATGCACGATGGCATTACGATCTCCGTCCATTGCCATGATGATCTGGGAATGGCGACCGCCAACACGCTTGCTGGAATCCGGGCGGGCGCGCGGCAAGCCGAAGTGACCGTCAATGGGATCGGCGAGCGCGCAGGCAACACTTCCATGGAGGAAGTTGTGATGGCGTTGAAGACCCGCAAACCTGTCTTTAATTTGGAAACGGGCATCGAAACGCAGCAGATCACGCGCATCAGCAAACTCGTCAGCAATTACACGGGAATTGTTGTCCAGCCGAACAAGGCAATTGTCGGCGCGAATGCCTTTGCACATGAAGCGGGCATTCATCAGGATGGAATGCTGAAACATCAAACCACCTATGAGATCATGCGGCCTGAAGATGTTGGCGTCAATCAAACCAAGCTCGTGATGGGCAAGCACTCGGGTCGTCACGCGCTGCGCAGTCGTCTCGCTGAAATGGGACATTCACTGGATGAGTTCGAACTCGATAAGGCGTTTGCACGTTTCAAGGAACTGGCGGATCGCAAAAAAGTCATAACCGACGTGGATCTCGAAGCCGTAATCGCCGATGAATTCTATCGCCCGCGCGATGTATATTATCTGGAAGGTATGCAGGTCACATGCGGCACGTTCGGCATGCCCACAGCAACAGTCCGCCTCAAGGGACCCGATGGCAAGGTTCACACACATGCCGCGATGGGGTCCGGTCCTGTGGATGCCGCCTACAAAGCCATTGATGCAATCGTCAAAACGCCGAACATGTTGCTGGAGTTCAATGTCCATGCCATCACGGAAGGCATCGACGCGCTTGGCGAAGTGACCGTCCGCATTCAAGGTGATAACGGCCTGCAAACCATGGACGCGCAAAGTGAAGTCGTCCATCAGCGCGTGTTTGGCGGACACGGCGCGGATACCGATATCATCGTCGCCAGTGCAAAGGCGTACCTCAACGCGCTCAATAAATTCATCATCGCCCAGACCGAAGGACAGAATCCCATCCATGAGAATCATGCGCATGGGGTCATGCTTGGATAAAGGAGAATCAACATGAATACGAACAATGAAGATCGGGACGTTACCTGCAACTCAGCCTATAACCCGTTTCCAGAGCCACAGACCATCCCTGCTGGCTGGGATACAAGCGGATTCTTTTTCACGCCGCAACCTGATCCCGTTAAGGATGAGGATGATTCCCCTCAGAGTTAATCATGTCATTGCTTTGGGCAGTGTGCTCCTGCCCAAAGCAATCTCCTGGCTGTTGAAGATTGCTTCGCGCAGGCTCGCAATGACATAACTAAATCCCATGCCAAAAACTTTATTCCAAAAAATCTGGGACTCGCACGTTGTCACCGAACAACCTGACTCCCCAGCTGTCCTCTACATTGACCTGCATCTCGTCCATGAGGTGACCTCCCCACAAGCCTTCACCGGCCTGCGTCAGCGTGGACTCAAAGTCCGCCGCCCCGAGAAGACTCTTGCAACGATGGATCATTCGATTCCAACGACTCCGATCAACATCCCCATCACAGACGCGATGGCCGCGGCGCAGATCAAACAAATGGAGACCAATGCCGCCGAATTCGGCATCACCCTGCACGGCATGGACAGTCCGCACCGCGGCATTGTCCACGTTATCGGCCCGGAGCTTGGGCGCACGCAGCCAGGCATGACCATCGTCTGCGGCGACAGTCACACCGCCACACATGGAGCCTTTGGTGCACTGGCATTTGGCATTGGCACATCTGAAGTAGAGCATGTACTTGCCACTCAATGCCTGTTGCAGAAGAAGGCGAAAACGTATGAAGTCCGCGTGAACGGGACGTTATCCAATGGCGTTTCTGCAAAAGATATTATCCTTGCCCTGTTGGCGAAAATTGGCGTGGGTGGGGGAACAGGTCATGTTTTCGAATATACCGGCGAAGCCATCCGTGGATTGAGCATGGAGCAGCGCATGACGATCTGCAACATGTCCATTGAAGGCGGCGCGCGGGCAGGCATGATCGCTCCCGATGACACCACCTTTGAATATCTATACGGACGCGAGTTCACGCCCAAAGGCGAAGAATGGGACAAAGCGGTGGCGAAATGGAAATCACTGCCCAGCGATGAAGGCGCGGCCTACGATAAATCCATCACGCTCGATGCATCCGAGCTTGAGCCGATGATCACCTATGGCACAAACCCTGGCATGGGAATGCGAATCACGGATCGAATTCCCACCGTAGATTCGTTCAGCGAGTCTTCACAAAAAGCCGCATTCGAAAAAGCTCTCAC
>JANMSY010000466.1:0-4327 GCA_031389865.1 Anaerolineales bacterium
CGCCAATCGCGCGCTTGCCGAGCATGGTCCGAATGCGTTGCCCGTGGCAGCGTCCCCCTCTATTTTCCGGCAACTCATTTTGCAGAAGCACTATCCTAAATTGGAAAGCATATGCGACGGCCTGGGATCGATTCGAAATCCCCAGCTTTGCATAAATATGGTGGATGTGATTTTCAACAGTTGCTTCGCTAATTGATAGAGTGCATGCTATCTCCCTGTTGGTTAATCCATCGGCAATCAATCTGAGAATTTGCTCTTCGCGGTCGGTTAATACTGGAAGCATTTGGTTTCCCTCCTTCGTCAGGCTCGAATGCCTTAACAGGGATCCGGCGTCCGTTATCCGTGTGGCTTACCCCGATAACTTGGAGTTTTACACTCCAATTAATGGCTTTTTGCAGTATAGCACTCTACGCAGGGAAATTCAATACCGATTTTTGAGGAATCCACGCCGGTGTATGTAGTCAGTGCTTAATGTTGGTGCTTGATCTCAGCCCCGGTCATAATAAAAGAAATAACAGTGTGTCCAGCGCGGGGACCGTCTAAGGTTCGGCAAGAGCCCTTGTTTGTCCTGTGGAACCGCGGCTCAGCAGGCAGAGTCCGAAGGTGCTGGCAAAGCCGATCAGCAGACCTCCGATCCAGATGGCTTGCGGGCTGATGTTGTCGTTCAGGAACCCCCCGATGATGGGAGCAAGGGTGCGGGCGAGACCCCATCCCAGCCAGTGAATGGACATGTAACGGCCGCGCAGGTCAGCGGGTGCCAGGTCAGCGACATATTTGCTGGCCGTGGGGACGAGGGTGAGTTCGCCAAATGTGAGGATGACCATACTGAGCATGAATCCCCAGAAACTGGTCATCAGGGCGACACTGCCCGCGCCGAGGGCATAAATGAACATTCCAATCCCAAGGACAGGAAGTGTGCGATAGCGGCGCGTGATGCGTGTGACTGGATATTGTACGAAGACACACATCAAGCCATTGACGGTGGGAATCCATCCGTAGAGGTTCTCCGGGATCCCAAAGTTTGTTTTGGAGTAGACAGGCATGAGGATCCAAAGCATGGTCGGAGCGATCAGCCCAATGCTGACGGCAATGACAAAAACCATAAACCCTTTATCATGCATGACGCGCGAATAGCTGTGGACGATCTCTTTCATCCCTGTGGGAGATGATTCGGTTCTTGGTGCCACTACAAGAGTTTCTTTTGCGAGGAAGAACAGCAGAACGCTGTAGGAAAGGAATCCAATGCCCGCAGCATAGAAAGCAAGATCGTAGGAGCGGGTAGCCAGAAAGCCGCCGATGGCGGGACCCATGGCAAAGGCCGCGTTGTTGGCGATACGGTTGATCGCGAACGCGTCTGTACGCTTTTCGGAGGGGATCATGTCGGCAAGCATGGCATCTGCACCGACCTGATAGAGCGGATTTGACAGGCCGACCAGCATCATCAATAAAACGAAATGCGGATAGGTCTCTGCGCGCATCAGCAGGAAATATGCAATGCCATTGACCGTCAGACTGAAGTTCATGACTCCCTTGCGCCCGACCTTATCGGCAAGCGTGCCCGCGACCAGCGAGGAGACCAGCCCTGTGCCTGCATTGATGGAGATCAGTGCCGCGACGGTGCTGAGTGGCATATTCAATTTGCTGCTGGCATAGATGATGAGGAACGGCCAGATCATGCTTCCACCCGCTGTAGAGAGTACGATGCCTGTGATCATCAACCAGTATTGGCGTGGATATTCGTGATAGGTATGTTTGAGGGAGTCAATTGCTTTCATGGCTGGCGGAGTGTAACATGGAAAATAGACGGCATGCTCTCGTCTGTCTTTCGTGGTGGTCTACCTAATCCGCTGTTTGTAACTAAAAAAACAGCAGCCGCTATGATACACAAGACAGTTGCTGCACGTCGCGGACGCCGCTACGCGGCAGTCCCCGAAGGTGGCTTAGTTAGGCGGCATGTTTGGGAGCATGTAGATGTCTTTGTTCCTTATCTAGCCAACACTGAGCACGATACGTTGTATGGCATCAGTTATTGTTTGCTGTCTGCGTCTGCAGCGTTCGGTGTAATCGTTGAGGACATCTAAACGAACGATGTCGATTCTATAGTGTCTTTGAGCGGCAGACGAGCATCGCCCGCAGGGTTGCCTTATTAAACTCCAGTTCTATCCGATGGATTCCGTCAAGGCAAAAACACCTCACAAGTCCCGGCGCTGATTTCACAGCGGGCTACTTCTATGTCCTCGCCGCCTTCACGCCACAACAGGCGAAACTGGCTGCTTCCTTCCTGCGCAGTCCAAAAAATTGTTGGGTCGTCGGGGTTGGGAGTACGCAAACTGAGAAATTGATTATTACCGCATTCCCGTGGTTGGAGATAGGGATCGCTACCCACCATCTCAAGTGCTACACACCTACCGGGAGTACTGTAGGCGTAAAACTGGGCCCAACTCGTGCCATTGAAGCGATGTAGAGGTACATCGTCATTACTCAGTCGCTCGAACGCAACCAGGTTGATGGGAATTTTGGCGTCGGAACGATTGAGCATGTAAAAACTCGTGTCATCATAAAAGAGTGTGAAGAGTTTACCGCCCGGATATTTCACCGTTGGCAAAGTTCCCGGAGATGTGTCCGCAGGTGGCTCAGTACCATGTAACGCAGTGAGGGGCACAGCCGTCTGGGAAGAAACGGGCCGATTCGCAAAAACATTAACGAGTGTGACAATGATCGTGCCCACAAGCCCGATTACTGCCGCTATAATTGAAGGTTCAAATCTTGGTCGAGGTGATTCAGGCATGGTAATTCCAGTCCATTGAATTTTTTTCCATTCTACCCTACGCTTGACGCGCACTGAATAGTGAATTCATTGTTATATTCTTTCAGATTCGTAAGTCTTGGAATGAAAATGCACGGGTGGGTCACCAGCAGACTGCTGAAGACCTGACTGGTGTGCGCGCTGTGCTTCCATGACGTAGCTAGCTCAACAGCCAAGGGTTACCATAACTCCTAACACGAAAGGCAAAGCAATTTAGTATCATGAATATTTTGTCTCGTATGAGCTGCCTAACGGCTTGCGTCCGCGAAGCGCCCCAAGGGTGTTGTTCCCGTCGCGTAGCATGGGTGGGACGAGATAACGCCATTTTGACGGAACCAGCTTGGAGCGACGAAACCTGCCTGACTGCCCGCAGGGCGTGTGCGCGCTGCCCCGACGAGCATCAGTCCCACCACCGCGGCCCCGATGCTCGTCGGGGATCGGGTGCATGATCCCGATGCACTTTGGGACGCCGCGAAGCGTCCCCGCGAGGGCGTTCTTCCCGAGCGGGGCTGTGTAAGCTTGTTTTAAGGTTGCGGGTTACTTGTTCTCAGTCATTGCAACTTCCACGCCGTTTGTCCAAAGTTCATATTCACTCAGATCAGCATCATCGTTCCATGAGATGCCATACCCACCAGAATCAACCTTGACCGACTTGAAAAATGCATCATTCTTGAGCACTTCGAACATTTCCATGCTGAGCAACGGATTACAGTCGTAGATCTTTTCAACCCCATTCACAAACTTGACCAACAAGTTTTTATTTTCTAAGGCTTGCACCGATAAAATTTTGGGAGTATCCATATTACTCCAATCCTGGCAGTTGCTTAAACTCGTTACTCTGCCACATACGTAATAATTCACTCTGATAAAGCTCTGCCCATTCCTTGACCAATTTTCGTGACCTGGCGGGTAAATCGCCTTCGATCATTTCAAGGGATTCAATGGCAAATACGCCATTGAACTCACCCTAAACCGCGTGAAAATGAGGAACACCATGTTCACTTTGGCTGAAATACATCTTGATGACGATGCCATAAAATCGGGCGATGATTGGCATATACTTCTCCTGACTTCTAATTAAAGTATAGCACAGCTAAAATCAAGCACGTTGAGCCATTTTTTCTGTTTTGGATCATTGCGCAATTAACAAGCTAACGGTTTGCGTCCGCGAGGCGCCCCGAGGGTGTTTTTCCCGAGTGGTTCCCGTCGCGTAGCATGGGTGGGACGAGACAACGCCGCTTTGCCGGAACCCGCTTCAAGCCACGCGAACTGTCTAAAAACGCGCAGATCAGGCGAGGGAGCAATCCATTGCGACCATCGCCCACCCCAGCGCATGAGCGCTGGGGATCCCACCACCACACCTGCACTCCCACTCCGTTCCACTTCGGGGACAGGTGTGCACCGAACGCACGATTTTGAATTGCCATGAAATGCTAAACATTTCAAATTCAAAAATCGGGCGCAAGTGTGGCCCGAATGCTCGTCGGGGATCGGGTGCATTATCCCGATGCACTTTGGGAC
>JANMSY010000481.1:0-24004 GCA_031389865.1 Anaerolineales bacterium
CTTGCTGAACGGCATCCGCTGAAAGAAAGCGGAGGGTATTGATTGCACGAAACTGAAGATCGTCTGGCATCAGAACCTACCTAATTGGGATGCTCCATTTTACCATCTGCCCATCAGGGATATAATCGTGAATATCTTTTGAGCACTGGGAGTTTCACTTGCATCATTACACGAGTATCGCCGAACAATTTCTTTTAAGCGGGCAGGTCATCGAGGTATGTGAGTTTGGGAACGGCAACATCAATGATACCTATCTCGTCACTACAGACTTAAACGAAGATAACCATTTCATATTACAACGCATCAATACACATGTCTTTAGACAACCCAGGCTTATCATGCAGAATATGCGCGTTTTCACAGAGCATATGCGCAGACGTGCCCGCGAGGAGGGCCACCATTGGGAAATGCCGCGCGTCCTGAAGGCCCGGGATGGACAGGATTATTACCTGGAGCCGGGAGGTGATTTTTGGCGCGCCATTAGTTATGTGCACGGTGCACGCTCATTTGACACGATCACCAGCATCGAACATGCCCGCGAAGTTGGACGCGCGCTGGGTACATTCCAGGACCTGATCAGCGACCTGCCCATTGAAACACTGGCAGACACGCTTGAAGGCTTTCATGTCACTCCCCGCTATTTGCATAGCTTCGATCAAACATTCTCGCACAATGGATTCAAATCCAATAGTGAGGTTAGGCATTGTCTTGATTTTGTGAGCGCGCGCCGCGATTGGGCACATGTTTTGGAAAACGCCCTGCAGCGCGGCAAGCTGCCTTTGCGCCCGGTTCACGGCGACCCCAAGGTCAACAACGTGATGATCGAAGAAACAACGGGACGAGCCATCAGTCTTGTCGATCTCGACACGGTCAAGCCCGGACTCATCCACTACGATATCGGGGACTGTATGCGATCGGGATGCAACCCGCTTGGAGAGGAAACTGAGCAATGGGAAGCGGTTCGTTTCGAGACCGAAATCGGTGAGGCGATCCTGACAGGCTACCTCACCCAGGCGCGCCATTTCCTTACCGAAGCTGATTATGAATACATTTTCGACTCAATACGCCTGCTCACGTTCGAGCTGGGAGTACGTTTTTTCACCGATCATCTGGCGGGAAATGTCTATTTCAAGGTAAAGCATCCTGAGCATAATCTGCAACGCGCACTCGTGCAATTCAAGCTGACCGAATCGATCGAGTCCCACGAAGCGGATATCCGCAACATCATCCAGAGTATGGTCTCGCGCGCGGTATGACAGAACATCCCTTCTCGCTGATTCCATTTTGTGATTCCACTGTCCCCGAAATAAAGCTTAGTGGGAAAATTGCCCGTCAGGAGAATGTACTGACAGTTCATTATTCATTGGCAGGAAGAATGGCAGACATTCTCTTTCCCGTCAGGTCAGCGCATCCAACTCGAAGAGATGAATTATGGACAGCCACCTGCTTTGAATTTTTCCTTGCCATCAAGGATCAACCGCAATACTGGGAATTCAACCTCTCCCCATCCGGAGACTGGAATGTTTACCATATGGACGCGTACCGCCGCGTCGGCTTTCGGCAGGAGACGTCAATTCAACGGCTCCTGTTTGAGACCCGAAAAGAGGCAACCTGCTTCACGGTGGAGGCCATTGTAGACCTGAGTCCCATTGTCGAAAAGGACGATCCCATGGAAGCAGGAATTACCAGCGTCATCCAAACAATAGATGGAAACGAAACATATTGGGCGCTCATCCATCCAAATCCCCAGGCAGACTTTCATCTGAGGGAGAGTTTTGTTCTTGAGTTGGCAGGGTCAGATCGCCTTTGATACTGATTTGCGTCGGACGATTGACGCTCATCCAGGCAGTGTACGCCGCGATTAGGGCATCCAGTTGCTTCGATGAATAAATATTTTCAAGCGGAAGAATACCCTGCATAAGTTTGTGGCGCGTGATCTCTTCGAAAAAATCCATTGGGTCGGGAATCTGCAAGCCTTCATTATATAAGATCAAGGCACGCTGAATCCGCCCCTCGAGCGTTCGGCCGGGCAAAGGTTTCGGTCCGATCAGTGCACGGAAGCAATCCTGCGCTACGGTTTCGATCCATTGATCGGTGCCGTCCGTTCTGGAGAACGGCTTGAGTTCCGATTGGGTGATTTTATTTTTGAAATCTGAATAACTTTCGCGCTTTTGCCCGGATGAAGTTATGGCAAGCACTGCTCGTTGATATTTGTTCAAGTGCTCCAATGTCTCGGAGATATTCCACTTTTCAAGAATAAGGATGTTCAGATCACGATCCAATGCGGCAAACGTGACAGGCTTGCGCCCGGACGAAATATCAACCCCTGCGAAAATTATTTGGTTAAATGACATGGTAATATTCCTCTTGAATTAATGTTTAATAGTAGTGTAGCCGAAAAGAGAACGTAATGCAACAGACTCAACGAAGAATCATTTATATCATTATCCTTGCCCTCGGATTTACATGGACTTTTCTCAGCGCTGATAAAACACGGGATTCCACAGCACAGACCCCCGCGCCGCAAAAGGGATTCCATGCACCCGATTTCGAACTCGAAACACTCACGGGCGAAACGATCAAACTTTCTGACTTGCGCGGGCAAGCCGTATTGGTCAATTTATGGGCAACATGGTGTCCACCCTGCCGCGCAGAGATGAAGTCCATTGAAACTGTGTACAACGAATATAAGGATCAAGGTTTTACCGTCCTGGCTGTGAATATGACCTATCAGGACGATCCCTTGGAAATCATGCCCTTTGCGAAGGGGCAGGGACTGACCTTTCCAATTTTATTGGATACCACGAGTGAAATGGCGAATGCCTACCAGTTGAAATCGCTGCCTTCCTCCTATTTTATCAACCGCGATGGGACGATCAACGAAGTTGTGATAGGTGGTCCGATGGCAGAGGCGCTCCTGCGCACACGTATTGAGGATATATTGAAATAGTCGGGTGGTTTCGACATGGCGGACAAAAAACCGCCTACTCAGCCACCAACTTCTCATAAAACATATGATCACCCTTTTCCGTTCAATCTTTGGTCCCCCTCGTCATCTCATTTTACTTCTCGCCGCGCTGTGGCTGGGTCTCGCGCTTGCTGAAAAACGAGTTGGGCGGCACAATATTTCAAAGGAAGCGCTCAACAACATTGTCTATGTTGGCATTCTCGGTTACATCCTCGGGGGACGAGTACTTTTTGCACTCGCGAATATTTCTGCATTTGCCAAAAGCCCATTAAGTGTTTTCTCCCTCAATATAGATCTCTTTGATCAGGTGGGGGCGATGGTCACGATGCTCATTGTTGGGTTTGTGTATGGAAAGAGACAAAAGCTCCCATTGTGGCCAACGCTTGACGCTCTGACCCCGCTTTTTGCGGTACTGGCCATAGGATTGTCACTTTCGCATCTTGCCGCAGGGACAGCATTTGGCAGCCCAACAAATGTCGCCTGGGGAATTGACTTATGGAATGCGACTCGTCATCCGAGTCAAATATATGAACTCCTTGCCTCATTGCTGGTGTTTGGATCCATTTGGTTTCGCAAAGCGGATACTCGGTCTGGTTCCAATTTTCTTTCGTTCAGTGCGTTGACGGCGGGATCACATCTCTTTCTCGAAACCTTCCGTGGAGACAGCATGTTGATATTCGGTGGTTTGCGCTTTGCTCAAGTTATGGCCTGGCTGATGCTCGCAGTTGTGCTATTCGTGAGCGAATTGATTCACAGGGAAGAGAAAGTCCACTAAACAGAATCAGCCTCTCATAAAGGAAAGGCGGGTTTACATTTGCGTCCAATCAATTGCGAAGCGCGATCGGCTTAAGATAAGAATCGAGCAATGCATCCATTTGCTCAAACGACTCGCAGACGAAAAAAATCGGGTTGAAGGCGTAGACGGTTTTGGGAATTCGGGCGATGATCTCAACGTTAAATGGTGCCAGAATTACCTCGCCCCCAAAATAGCCGTCGCGCGAAATCCCCAGCGATTCATACAGTGAATGTACAACATTCCAACCCTGATCCTGTGATGACATCTGTCCATGGCGATGCAAACCATTGACGCCGTCAATGACACGATGGAGATCGTTTCTATGGGCAAGGAATAGGCCAGTCAGCTGCTCGAATACATCCCCACTGTAATTGATCACCTTATCGCGGGAAAGCCGGTAAAATTCCATGATGGAGTTTGCCAGTTCCGCACGGCCCGAGATGGTTCCCGCTCCGAAGATCTTAAAACGATTGTCTTCCATGACCAGCCCAAACTCCGTGCTGTACCAGGCAAGACGCTTAATCACTTCCCTCTCATCCTGCGTTGCCTTCATATAGGCTGGGGCAAACTTATCTTCGATGCGTGCATAGAATTCCATCGTCAGATACGGCAGGTGGCCAAAAATGTCATGGAACATATCCGGTTCTGGAGTGAATTCCATCTGGTCCCGGGACCGCAGATAATCGGTGATTAGGAAAATCCGTTGGGCAAATTTTCCATACCAATCATCTGCCATGGTATAACGGACTGCGGTGCGCTCAATGCGCCAGCCCGTCCGTGGCGTAATGTGTTCGTTGAGATGAGCAACAGTAGGGATACGATGTGGATCGAGTTCCAGCGAGGCCAGCCCGTTTTTGTACTCCTGGCAAAGGTGTTCAAGCAAATAAGGCTGATGAATACCTGCAAAAAGGTCGGCCCAAATCGCATGTTGCTCGGCAGAGAAGACGATTTCCTGGCTCTCAGCGGAATACTCGTGTGCGGGATCAATGTGCTGTTCGGCAATATCACCTGTATAACTCGGAGGGTTCTGATTCGTGGTCATAACTTACCCTTTCTAAAAAGGCTATTGGAGAACGCAAAACATTGATGATATTTATAAAGGTTCAAATTGATATTATCACTACCAAAAACCGAAGTCAAGAATGCGATACGGATTATCAAATAAAACGTGCATTGCCCCACCCAATGGGGGATGATAAAATCCCCACCACATGAACGAGTCATTGAGCGGGAAGACCATTTTGATCACGGGCGCAGCACGACGCGTTGGAAAAATCTTTGCGCTTGGGTGTGCGCGGGCCGGTGCAAACGTGGTCATCCACCATGCACATTCGGATGACGAAGCGGAAGCGGTTCGTGCAGAGATCCTTGGATTCGGCGCCAAAGCATGGGTCTTCAAAGCGGACTTAAGTGATTCATCCCAAGCCGAGGGCTTGATTCCGTTGGTCAACGAATCCACGCCTTTGCATGGCCTGGTTAACAGTGCGGCGATATTCGAGCCCCTTTCCCTCGAAACGACTACCCACGACGACTGGCAGCGGCATCTACAAATTAATCTGACAGCGCCATTCCTGCTCAGCCAGGCATTTGCGAAACAGGCATCCGAAGGCGCGCGCATTGTCAATGTTCTCGATTGGCGTGCCTTGCGCCCCGGCGCAGATCACTTCCCTTATACCGTGAGCAAAGCCGCTCTGGCCTCAATGACCAAGTCCCTGGCGGTTGCCCTATCCCCCCATATCACCGTCAACGGACTTGCTCTCGGCGCGATCCTGCCTCCCTCGGATGCAAAAGAAAATTCAGACATGATCAAAAATATCCCATTGAAAAGATGGGCTGAAAATAATGAAGTGGAAGAGGCATTGTTATTTCTACTCACTTGTCCACGCTATATTACAGGTGAAATCATTCATCTGGACGGTGGGAGGCATCTGATTTGACAGTAAGAGACCGTTTCTTAACTCACCACAAAGGACACAACGAACACGAAGGTTTGACATTCGATATGGGAAAAATTCGTGTCAATCCGTGAAATTCGTGGCTGAAAATGGCTTGAAAGGCATCCTGGCGAGACTTCAACATACTTAAGAAACACTCTCTAGGAAGAGGAAAGGCCTACAGGCGATGATACAGTAAATATGAAACAGCAATCCGCCTACACGCAAACTCTAAAGGATATTAAAACATGGATAAAGTCATTATCAAAAACCTGCTTGCAAGAGGCATTATTGGCGTGAACGATTGGGAACGGAAACGCGCTCAAAATATTCTGATTAATATCACCATGTTCACAGATACCCACCGCCCCGGAATAACAGACGATTTAAAAGATTGCATCAACTATAGTACGATGAGCAAAAAGATCCTTGCACACGCAGAGAGCATAAATAGACTTACAGTTGAAGCCCTGGCAAACGACCTGGCAAAAATTTGCCTCGAGGAGAACGGCGTGCAGAGAGTGGTTGTATGCGTGGAGAAGCCAGGCGCCGTCCGTTTTGCGGAGTCAGTTGGCGTGGAGATAGAACGAAGCAAAGATGAATGATTCTCCACACCTGGCTTATCTAAATCTGGGCTCGAACATTCAGCCTGAGATCAATTTGATCAAAGGTATTCAATTATTACAGGAATGCGGGAAAGTTGAAAAATCTTCAAATGTCTGGGAGTCGAAATCGGTGGGCGCTGAAGGACCTAACTATTTGAATGTATGCGTAGTATTCTTCACATCTTTTTCACAAACGGAATTGAGGGAACAGGTCACGTATCCCATTGAGTCAAAGCTCGGACGAAAACGAAGCGAAAACAAATTCGCGCCTCGCGCAATGGACATTGATATTGTTTTGTTTGACGACATCTCCTGTGACGATAGATATTGGGAACAGGCATTCGTGATCATTCCCCTCGCAGAAGTTAATCCCGCTTATCCAAACCCGCTCACAAAAGAGTCTGTGCTTGAGACAGCAACGCGCCTGCGCAGGGAAGTTTGGATGGAAATACGCCAGGGAGTATTAAATGCTGTGAGTGGCACCAGTTCCGCGGCTTAGAATTGGAGTGGTTGGCTGCCGCGTGCAATATTTGCCAAAAATTCCTGTCTGGTAGCCAGATTTGCACGAAAGGCACCATGCATTGCAGAAGTCGTCATACGTGCATCATGTTTTTTTACGCCGCGCATCATCGAACATAAATGCATCCCCTCCACAACAACAGCCACTCCCTGTGGTTCAAGGGTCTGTTGAAGCAAGTCGGCAATCTGGCGTGTCATGCGCTCCTGAACTTGAAGCCTGCGGGCATACATGTCCACAATACGCGGGATTTTTGAAAGGCCAATTACTTTTCCAGCGGGCAGGTAGGCAACATGCGCGCGGCCCAGGAAAGGCAGCATGTGATGCTCGCACAAACTGTAAAATTCAATATCCCGCACAAGCACCATTTCATCATAGTTGATATTGAACAGCGCACCATTGATGATCTTTGCTGGATCTGTGCGATAACCGCCCAACAGTTCAGTGTACATGCGAGCCACACGGTCCGGGGTATTTTTTAAACCTTCACGTTCGGGATCCTCGCCCACAGCCTTCAGAAGGTCGAAAATTATTTTTCTCGTCGCGCCAATATCGACATTCTCGGAATAGGATGCTGGCTCATCAATATCATCAAAATCCATTTTTGCTCCTTGATAAAACCAGCCCGACGGATGTCGGGCTGGTTTTGTAGTGTTCTACTTCCTAGCCAACCACAGGCTCGATCAAACCGTATGTACCATTGCGGCGACGGTACAGCACCTGGATCGAATTCTGCTCGGCATTAAAAAAGATAAAAAAGTTGTCATGCCCCAGCAGCCGCATTTGTTCCACCGCCTCATCCTCATCCATCGGTAGAATAAAGAACTTCTTGCGGCGGCCGATCAATGGCAGGAGCTGACCCGTCTCATCGTCAATCGGGATTTCCTCTTCAACAACCTCGGCAGCAGAACGCCCGTCCCCCCGGCCACGATAATGCTTACCCTTATAACGCTCCACCTGGCGCTGCATCTTATCGAGCGCAGTATCGAATGCTGCATGAATATCATCTGCTCGTTCCTCTGTCCGGAGAATCAGGCCCTTTCCATACACAGTAATTTGAGCAACCTGACGGTCCGCAGTGCTGCGCGCCGATTTTACATGTGATACCTCCACGCGGATTTCTTCAATCTCCTGGAGGTGCCGCTCAAGTTTAGCTGCCTTCTTTTCAATGTAATCCTTTAAGTTATCGGCCAGTTTCATGTTGCGTGCAACAATTTCAAGCTTTTCAGTCATAGTACCTCCTGAATTGATTATCAACTACCCAGACGGGCAATTGTCAAACGCGATTCAGATTATGATGTGAAAGTGCCCGCGCAATGGTGACCGCATAGACATCGCGCGCCCCCGAAGATATCAACGCATCCGTACAGGACAAAATGGTGGATCCTGTTGTCGCAACATCATCCATTAACAAAATGGATTTACCCTTCACAACATCAGGGTCAGCCTGATAGGCACCATCCACGTTATGTTGACGTTGTGAAACATTGAGTCCAACCTGCGAACGTGTCTCACGTGACTTCCACAGGGCCTTTGGAACATAAGACAAACCGATGTGGTAGGCAAGAGGCTGGGCAACCAGTGCAACTTGATTATAACCTCGCTCTTTTAGACGTAGCTTCCCCAGCGGTACCGGGATCATAATATCCAGTTGCCACTTTAAGGAATGGATAAAGTCGGCCATTTGAAGGGCCAGCGATTCACCGAGCCCAATATTGCCACGATACTTAATTGTATGAAGTGCATCCTGGATCGGGGAATCAAAAACCGCCCACGAACGCATCATGCAGTAGGCAGGCGGATCTGTTGAACATTTTATGCAGGTATCTGCCCCAGTTGTTGGGGTTCCACATTTTCCACAGAAAGGCATATCAATGCGTGGAACTCTTTTCTGGCATTCGAGGCACCAACGCCAACCGTTTTTGCCACATCCACCACAAACCGGCGGGAAGAGCAGATCCAGCCCGCTCCAGGTCAATCGGTAGAGGCGATACGACCACGGTATGTTATTCACGGAAACTGAAATTAAAAACTAGCCGAGATTTTCCATTATTTGAATGGCAGCCGGAGTCAAAATAATAATCATGATGGATGGAAATATTAGCAGAGCCATAGGAATGATCATCTTGATCGGTGCCTTATGCGCTTCCTCTTCCGCTCGCTGACGGCGTTTCATGCGCATTTGATCCGACTGAATACGTAGCACTTTCGCCATGCTCACGCCCAACTGTTCGCTTTGAATAATGGCGGCCACAAAACTGGTCATTTCGGGGATACCAAGCCGTTCTGCCATATCCCTCAATGCTTCACGGCGAACTTTTCCCAGTTGTACTTCACGAATTGCGCGTGCAAAGGCAAACGACAATTCGTTCTCCCATTTTTCACTAACTTTCGACATGGCGGCGTCAAAACCTAAGCCGGCTTCAACGCAGATTGTCAGAAGGTCCAAAGCATCTGGCATTGCCTTGCGGATTTCAGTCTGGCGCTTGGTAATCTTGCTGGTAAGCATTAAGTGTGGAAGGAAGAAACCGCCAAAAGTCGCACCTCCAATGTACATAAAGTTATCAGTTGAGCTTGAAGGCGGTGAAATCAATATTACAGCTGTTAGAAAGCCACCAAATACAACAGCTAAAATAAAACGTAGTGCAAGGAATGTGGAAGCATCAATCGGCCATGGGTTGCCCGCTAATTCAAGCCGTCTGGCCGTATCCTGAATGGCCTTTTGAGGGGTGAAACGAGCGGAAAATTCGCCAACGCGGCGAATCACAGGAATAAGGACACGTTCACCAAACGGCTGGGACAACTCTATTTCTTCCAATGACTTAACATCGCCCCGTTGAATAAATTCGGCCAACCGGGCCTGCAAGGGATCATCTTCCTCGCCCTGGGAGTTTCTCCTCAGGCTAAATATAATAATTGCAAGCGCCCCAAGTAATACGATGGCACCAAAAATGATCAAAGTCATCTTACACCTCGATATCCGCGATCTTCATCATAACAAAGTAGCCTGCGGCAATCATGCCAACGATAATACCCACCGCCAACCAACCGCACAAAGGACCTCGAGCAAAAAAGCTGCCTATGTATTCGGGACTTACAAACCAAAGTGCAAGACTGAGGAAGACCGGGATCATAGATAACACTGCACCAGAGGTACGGACGCTAGCTGTCATGACGCGGATCTCGCCTTTGATTCGAACGCGTTCCCTAATTGTGAACGAGATTGTGTCAAGTATTTCAGAAAGATTTCCACCCACTTCACGTTGCACATTGATGGCTGTCACCACAAAGTCTAGATCCTCACTGGGAATCCGCCTCAACAGATTTTCCAGGGATTTCTCCATGGGAATACCAATCTGCATCTCCTGTACAACCCGCCGAAATTCATCAGAGATGGGAGTTGGGAGTTCGCGACTTACAGCTTCCAGGGCCTGCATCGTAGAATATCCTGCACGCAAGCCATTCACAATCAGATTTAACATATCAGATAACTGGTCGTTAAACTTGATCAAGCGAATTTTCTGCTGCCGCTTTACATAAAAGCGAGGCAGAAAAAAGCCAATCACGGCTCCAATGGCTGCCGACGCAACAAGAGGCTGAATCAAGTATGCAATAAAAGCTGTTAAAACTGTGGAGATAAAGACCAGGGCAAAGTATTCTGCAACTTTAAATTTTAGATCAGCACGAGCAAGTTCCCGGGCAATGCGGTCCCCCATTGAAGAGCTCGCCACTCTTCTGTTTAACCATTCAGTAGCGGCACCCCGTCCGCCATCCTTTTCAGATTCTTCTGGCTTGTCATCCTCCAGATATCGTCCCAAGCGCTCTTCGACAAGCGAACGCTCACTCGTAACAGAAACAATCACACCTATGATCAAAAGGATCAGGATGATTACACCACCCCCGAGTAAAATCATTGGGTTCATAATAGACTACCTGCTATTCCTATCGTTAATAGCGACGCCGTTCGCCAATTCCGAAGATGGAGGGGGGAAGGTTAATCCCAGCCGTCTCTATTTTCTCCATGAATTTAGGACGCAAGCCAGTGGGGCGCAAACGCCCAACAATTTTGCCGTTTTCCATGCCAGTCTGTTCAAAGACAAATATGTCGGTCATTGTGATTACATCCCCTTCCATACCACTGACTTCAGTAATGGAAGTAACTTTACGAGTGCCATCCCGCATACGTTCCTGCTGGCAAATCAGGTCAATTGCACTGGCGACCTGCTCGCGAATAGCACGAACAGGCAAGTCCATACCCGCCATTAAACACATCGTTTCAACACGTGAAATCGCGTCGCGCGGACTATTTGCATGCGCTGTGGTCATGGAACCGTCGTGACCGGTGTTCATAGCCTGCAGCATATCCAACGTTTCGCCACCGCGGCACTCTCCAACAATGATCCGCTCAGGACGCATGCGAAGAGAGTTAATAACTAGATCACGAATGGTGATCTCACCGCGGCCTTCGATGTTTGGTGGACGAGACTCCAAAGTTACCACATGCTCCTGGCGTAGCTGGAGTTCCGCCGCATTTTCAATGGTCAGAATTCTCTCGTCCGAGGGAATAAAACTGGACATCACATTCAGAAGCGTCGTCTTCCCGGAACCAGTACCACCAGAGATCAAGATATTCAGTCGAGCTTCCACACATGCTTTTAAGAACTGAATAGCCTCCGCACTGATTGAACCGAATTGAATTAGCTGTTCAACAGTGATGGGATTTTTGGAAAATTTTCGGATTGTGAGTGTAGGACCTACCAGGGAGATCGGAGGAATAACCGCATTCACACGAGAACCATCCTGCAAACGCGCATCTACGTATGGGCTGGACTCATCAATACGCCGTCCCAAGGGAGCCACAATGCGATCAATAATGCGCATAACGTGATCATTATTCTCGAACGTAACGGGAACACGATGCAACTTACCTTTGCGTTCCACATAAACATTCTTCGGTCCATTTACCATGATTTCGGTGATCGTATCATCTTCAAGAAGAGGTTGCAGAGGGCCAAAGCCAAGAATTTCCGCGGCTATCTGTTCGAATAAGCGGGCACGTTCTGGCCGCGATAGAACTATATTTTCCTCGGCCAGGATTTGCTCAAACAAATCCTGAATTGTCCGCCGCACCTCATCGGTCCTCGTGACATCCATTGATGGATCGAGCTCTGAAAGCAATTTATTTTGAACACGCGTTTTCAGATCAAAGTAAGAGCCAGCCTGTGGTGACGTAATGGGAGCGTTGACCCGACGCGCCTGCAAAGATGAAAGACGCGAACCTTCCGTTCCCTGATTATCCGCCGGCGGCTGGCCGGAGGAATTTCCGCTGTGACCTTGTTCGATACGCTTTAAGAGAGACATAGTTCCCATCTCCTACTACTGAAAAAGTTCATAATTTACCAATAAGTGTTATCGTCTGGCCAGGCGGCTTGACTCCTCAGTTGCCTCCTGCGCAGCAATACGAGCTCTGACGCTTTCAGCCAGTGTAAAGATTCCGCGAGATGCAGGCTGGTTTTTACTTTCCAGCACAAAAGGTACACCACGGTTTACAGCCTTCATAACTGTCCCTTCATCCAAAGGTATAACTGATGAAACTTCCTGTTTGAGGTTTTCAGCAACACGTTCGGGTGTAATATTGATCCGCTTGTCGTACCGATTCATAACAAAAAGGATGCGTTCGCGCTCTATACCAAGCGTTTGCGATAAATCCAAAAAAAGACGACAATTCTTAATCGATGGAATATCCTGAGTAGTCACCAGTACTACCAGATCACTCACATCAATAGCCGCCAGAGTAACGTCCGTTAGGAGAGATGCAGTATCGACGACAACATATGCATATATCTGTACCAAGTACTCTAAGACTCTGCCAAACTGCCCACTGGAGATTTTTTCGGCATATTCAGGTTTGCTTGGTGCTGCCAAAATATGCATCCCGGAAGCAGCATGCTTCAACATTACCTCTTCCACAATTTCGGGATCCAATTCGTCAGCCCGTGGCGCAAGGTCTGCGATGGTGTTTTTACCTTGTTCATTCATAAAAACAGCAACATCGCCAAACTGAAGGTTTGCATCTACAAGTACAACACGTGTATCTTCATTATGCAAGGTGAGTGCCAAATTCACGGCTAGGGTGGTACAACCAGCACCGCCCTTGGGACTATACACTGTAACAATTTTGCCTTTGGGCAACCCCAATGCAGGCAGGATGTTTACATTTCCAGAGGTTGACAGCACCTGAACCTGATTGTTTTTTGATCGCTCAGATTGTGCCATGGCCCCAGCCCGACGAATAGCCGAGATCAATTCGTCGCCCATCGGCGGTTTTGTCAGAAAATCACGGGCGCCAGCCAGCATGGCTCTGCGCATGTAGTTCTGATCATTTTGAACTGAAAGGATTACAACCTGAACAGATGATTGTTTAGCACGAATTGCTTCCGTTGCAGCAATGCCATCCATATCAGGCATATTAATATCCATAAGGACTACATCTGGATTAAACTCCTGAGAAAGCTGGATCGCTTCCTTGCCAGTACGGGCTAAACCAACAACATCAACATCAGATTCGAACTGCAATAGTTTTCTGACATTTTCTCTCGTTTCAGAAACATCATCAACTATTATGACTCTAATCTTATCGCCGGCAGGCATACTTATTAAAACCTCGATTGGTTGAATTCAGTATTGTTATTGCTGAGGTTGGACAGTGATAATATCATTGGGCAGTAACGGAGGTGTCAAAACATCAATTCTAGGCTGTGATGCATACGGGAGCTTGGATGGAAGGGAAATATTGTATTGAGTCAACAGACTAGTCAAGGTCGCTGATTCCGCTGCAAAACGAGATGTATCATTTGGATTACGCAAGGACATGTTCAGCATTGCTCCGCTATAAACAAAGTAGTTCAAAGAGATCGAATCTTGTGGACTAACCATTAAAGTTATGATATCCGGTGCGGCTTGCTGCTGAGTCTGGGCAGGAGATGGAGTCGCGTTTGGATCTGTCGGGGCAACTGCCGCCTGGAATGCAAAATTGCCGAGCTTCATGACAATCACATCCTGTAGGATGGTTTGACAAACCAGACGAGGTCGTTGAGCCTCGGAAGGAACGGTGTAAATTGGTTTTTGGAATGTAGGATCAATCTCTGTACGACCCTGTCTTGAGGCAAACTCAGCCGTTAGCGGTTCTAAAGAAAGAGAAGGCCGATCTTCTGCAGGAAAAAATACATCCCGCATACCTGATACGAAGTTTGGCAGTACAGATTGATACGCAGGATCCACATCCACAAAAATCATACATGCGTTTACGTTGACATGTGCGCCATCATTTATGCCATAACCAGCTAATGCAAGGCGATTCGTTGGAATGGCCGCGGCAACCATGCCGGACGGAATTTGTACAGCCCACGCTGGACCAGAAATCTCCACCGGTCCCGAACCAACCACAGACGAGGTGATCAGCGTTCCCTGATCCAACGTAAGGCGTGCTGTCTGCCCCACCAAAGCACTTTCCTCGCTTGCAGTGAACATGACCTCTGCAACGTTTTCGGGTGGAATAGAAAATCTACCCAACATTTCACTGGTTATAGTGGTTCCTTGGGGGATATTTTGTGCAGCATAAAACACCTCAGTTAAGGTTGTCTGCGTTGCCTGCGGGGTTGGAGTGCCAAACTGGGTCCACGCGAGAGCAAGCAAGCCCAGACCAACCACAACAATGAGTATAAGGAATATGAGAATTCGTCCACGGCGCATAGAATATGTCTCCTCGCTTACCTTCTCTGCCATGATAGGGGCAGGCCTAGATACAAGTATTATACAGTATAAACTAACTCGAATAATGACAAATTGATAAAAAAAGTAGGGCTCTGTCAGTGACAGAGCCCGTGGATGGATCCTTTCAAATACTATGGCAAAGAGCTATTGATGGTACTGAAAGTGTTACCAACCTTGGGTCCAAGCAAACGCATGACCGCAATAACGACGATGGCGACGAGAGCGAGAATGATCGCGTACTCAACCAGACCCTGGCCTTTTTCCTTGGGAGCAAATAACATGATAGCAATTCCTTTCTGAATTAAGTGTTCTATCTGAGGACCATCCTCAGACTGTTGATATTTTACCTAAACAAAACAAACACACAAGAACTAAAGCACATTTTTGCCTTGCAATCCTGTTATTTAGCCCCACAAATTCTGTAATTTGTGGGGCTTAGGAACGGGCTGGGACAGCAAATGAAATACGCGTTCCCTTTCCTATGTTGCTATCAACTTCAAAAGTGCCACCCAGCATTTCAGCACGTTCACGGATCAATTTAAGTCCCAAACTGCTGCTTTGTTGGATCGCATCTGAGTCAAAGCCTTTGCCATTATCATCCACACTGACGCGGACGCGGTCTTCACCCAGGTCGAGCATGACTTTCACCAAAGTTGCCTGGCTGTGACGAGCCGCGTTTCCGAGTAATTCCTGAATTGCCCGGAACAACATCACTTCGAGATACGATTCCAGGCGGCGTTCATTGCCAGTGACAGTTACATTAATATCAAGACCAGCCTGTTCCTTGAATGCATCTGAGTAGCGGCGGACAGTTGGAACCAAACCCAAGTCATCAAGCATCATGGGGCGTAACTCGAAAATAAAGTTTCTGACTTTCTGAAAAGTTCCCATTGCCGACGTTTTCAGGCTGTTTAGTTCCTCACGCGCCTGTCCCATGTCAACATCCATTAAGCGCATCGCTATTTCGGTTTGAAGAATAAAATTGGACAGCGCTTGCGCAGGACCATCATGAATTTGCCGGGAGAGACGCTGGCGTTCGGTTTCCTGTGCATTCACAAGCATTTCAACGCTAGCCAAGGGATTCTTTGAACCTGTAGAAGATAAAACAGAGGAGGCTGTGGTACTTTGGGTAGAAAGAACCCTCCCAAGTATTGACTTGAAACGCTCCAGATGCAACTTCTCGTTCTGCAATTTTTCCAACTGCCCCCGCATGACCAACAGGCGTTGCTGCACATCCAGAGCAGAATCGTAGATGCTACGGATTTCCTGAGGCGGCATTTTATCCAATTGGTTCTGGACTTGCTGGAGATGAGTTGTGATTGCGGCATTACGCTGGGAAAGTTTCAATACTTCACCCTGGCTTTGTTCGATCATTAATGTGATCTCGCGCAATGCTCTCTCGGTCTCTTCCAATTCAGCCTGCAAATCCAACTCACCACCCGTGGATGTAACAATGTCGGTTACCATACAATCTACTCCTGATTTTTCACCGTATCATTCTGTAGTTTTACCCATCCGCGTTTTAAGGCATACACCACTGCCTGCGTGCGATCTTCCACGCCAAATTTTCTTAGAATGGACGTAACATGGTTTTTGACGGTCTGATGACTGATCCCGAGCAAACCCGCGATCTCTTTATTACTCATGCCGCGCACCACGCACGAGAGCACTTCCATCTCGCGGTCTGATAATGGATGAAACGGGGAGCCGGGTTCGCTGTAAGAACGTCTTGCTCCATCCATTTGCTCATCAATCCAGTGATCAAGTTCACGTCTCGTGAAAACATGGCCGGCGACGGCATACTTTCCATCAGCCACAGCGCGCACGGTCTGTGCAAGGACCTCAGGACCAATTTCCTTGGTGCAATATCCAACAGCCCCAGCCAGTACGGCATGAATGGTCTGTTCGATATCATCGTAGCCAGTTAACAAAATCACACGGGTTGGCAAATGTTCAGAAGTGACCTGATGCGTCACCTGCTGTCCATTCATCCCTGGCATATTGACATCCAGAACGGCCACCTTCGGCTTAAGCGAACGAATCAGTTCAATCGCCTCATCACCGTTCGCAGCCTGGGCAATAACCTGGAAATCTTTCTCCAGAGAAAGTGTATCTACTACCCCCTGCCGAAAAAGCGGGTGATCGTCTGCGATTAGCAGTGTTATTTCATTCATCCTTGCCTTTTCCCTGAAAAAGTCTTTAATTTGAGTATAGCACAGTAGATATAAGCGGGCAATTTGCCAATTCGAATGGACATTTCATCTTCATAAAAACTATCACCTCCATTGGTAGACCTGCATGTGATCCTGGAATTGGAAAAGATCAAATTCGGTTTCAGTCGTGAAAAGGAGTGTCTTTTGCGAGACAAGCCTCGGATACTGGCCCGAAAAAACGATCAGATAATCTGCAGAGTTTGCATCAAGATAAGCACTTAGCTTGGTTGAATCACGCATAAACGGAATGATTTCCGGAGTGATGAGCCCAGCCATATCAAGGATGGGGTTTGGGACATGATATCCGAACGCGCCAATATCATGAACTGCCAGCACCGCGTCGGGAGGAATATTTTTCTGCACCCACTTTGCCGTCCCAACCAGATCAGTCTCGATCCAATACACGTCGTATGCATTTTGTCGTGCACCTACAAAGCTAAACACGAAACATAGAGTGACCAATAAAGCCTGCCATAGCACGCCAATCCTCTTATTTGCTCGTGGCAGTGAGAAGTAATCGATCATCCCAAGTATGCCCCATAAGTACATGATGGGCAGAGCGGGAATAATATAACGTCCGTGCTGATAAGCGGGCAGGCGCATAAAGTAAATGGTGACATAACCAAAAAACCAGGTAATCCCCATCATCGCCCCCCAATTGCGAAGCCGGATTGTCTTGTAGATCCATGTGACTGCCCCGGGCACCAGGACAAGAAACGGGCTGGCAAGAATTGGCCACATATAGTCAGTAAGACGCTCAGCAAATGTTTTTGATAACCAAAACTCCTGATACTCGGCCTGCTTGGCATAAAACGTATTGGGCATGGGATTTCCAGAAAGCGCCAGGTTGAACAAAAGATAGGGAACAAACAACGCACCGAAACCGATTAGGATCTTCAAAATGGCGCTATTCCGTGACTGCACGGATTGCTCAATCAACACTGCGGTAAACAAGAGGGGACCGAGTAGAGTCAAACCATCGGGACGGACCCAGATACTTGCCCCCGCGAGAAGGCCGAGAGCCAGATAGCGACGCGATCCGCTTATCAACATGGAAAGTGCCACAAAGATAAGATATCCATGCAAAAGTGTTTCCATCCCCGAAACTGCAGACCACGTCAAATGCCATGCAGAGACAAAGAACAATCCCACCCACGGAATTCGCGGCCTGTAGGAATCAACGAGTGTGCGAGCGGTTTCCTCCGCACGAATTCCCAACAATGTTAAGACAACCCAGCCGAGAAAGTACGTCCATATATACGGTGCGAGTTGGAGAAAGAATCCGATGCCTAGCAGAAATGTCCAAAGGGGTGCTGTTGAGCCGGCAGATCGTTCGCCCAGGCGAAACGCCCATTCACCATGTTCGGACAAATTGCGCGCGTACGTTAGGTGGATCCACGTATCGTCGAGTGGAAATCCAATACGAAAAACCAGTGCACTGACGAGCAAATAGAAAAGCACAGCAAGCAACGCTGCCAGAGCAATGACAATGCGCGGGTCACCGCGCCACTTTGATGCGGTAGAGACGCGCACCGTCCACCTCTCCTAAATAAATAAATGAAGGATTGTCGTCAGGGTGATCGTATAAATCCTGGATGGATTCAAACGTACCATCCTTTTCAAGTACAAGGTAATTCGCTCCGAATTTATCGGCTACAGCCAGGATCGTGGCCTCATCGCCGAACGGTAACGAAATAGATTGTCGACCGGAGGCAATGAAATATCCCGGTGGATTACGCACGATCAAGACATCTTGTGGAGTGATTCCGTTATCCAGAAATTTTTCTTCCACTGCAGGGTAGATGGAGTCGTCCTTTGCCCATGTGCCACTGATAACACGGAAGTTGACCAGGTAACCCGTCACAATCACTGCAAGCAGGACCAGGATGGCCTGAAAGAAAACCGACGCGTTTCCATCTGTAAATCGCCCTCTCTTGCGGGCCCATGCAAGGACCGAATCCAGACCGATTGGAGCAGCAACCCACCAAAACGGCTGGAACGCCGCGCCCGCATGGAAGAAACTCCCGCGCGAACCCGCGAACGGAAAGATGATCGTCATCACTGCGAATAAGATCAACCAGCCCACCACCGCTATTTTTGTTCGCAGATCCCGGCGCAACTGCCATACGCCCAAAAGAATAACTGGGAGGAGAAATATCCCGCCTTGGGCAGCGAAGGTATTACCAAGGTTGGAATTGAAGGCTCCAAGACGATCCTGTAATGCTGCGTCCCAACCTGCCTGCAGGAAACCCTCGCGAGTTAACTCTTCGGCCGGATAGATAAAGGTCTGATTATAGTTTTCGAGCCAGAGGAGACGCCCGCCGCCAGGTGTCATGAATGAGCCGAATAGATTCAGGTTGCGGATGTGCCAGCCGCCCATCACAATGAAGTATCCGATCAAAGCAAGTAGGCCGGCGGGGATCACGAGTGTCAGCCACTCTTTGAATGTACTTCCTGTTCCATTCTCTTTCGCTGCAAATTTCCACAGGACAGTAAAGCCTGCAAGTCCAAGCCAGAGCAGGCCATCGCTTCGCGCGAGGGTAAGCAAACCAGCCAGCGCACCCAGCGCAATCGGAACCCATTTTTCGCGGCGAGGTGCAAGCAGAAGAAACGCAGCGCCAAACACCATGAACAATGCATAATTATCAGGCACAGGCATGAAGGCTGTGTAGTACAGCGAGAAAATTGACAATAGACCGGAAATCATCGCGAGCCGCGTTTGACGGGAAACGCTGTATGCGAGAGTCGCGACGAATAACGGCACGCAGGCGGAAAGGAGAATGAATGCCGCGCGGCCTGCCGCGTAGCTGGATTGACCGGTCATCCACATCCCGATGGCGGAAACGATTGAGGCGAGAGGCATCCAATACGTATGGGAGGGATGAGGCAATCCTGCGGGATCATCCAGATAATTCCATAAATATGGCTCACTGAAGCCTTTGCCCTCCGCAAGTTGAATGCCACCTGCGAAGTAGTAATCGGCGTCCATATAACCGGGCAGAGACTGGAAGCGCGAGACTCCAAATGGAACGATGAGCCCAACGATGAAAAGAATGACATAATGCCGCCAGTTCATTTGTGAAATCCGATCTGGTCTGCCCAGGTGCGCGGCGAACGAATCACCCACCAGCGCATCCAGTACAAACCAATGACTGCGGCAACGGATGGAAGGACGGAAAGCAATTCAGTGTATAGAGGTGCATATTTAGACACCGACTGGAGATACAGACCAAACGGAACGAAAAATGCCACCAACAGGATCAGCACAATGACAAAGATTCGCCTGCGTAGCCAACGTTCCCATGCCAGCGTGAGAATGACAACAAGCGGCAGAAGTAGCACAACATGATTGGATGGAAAGATTGCAGGACCCGTGAGCGGCATTGCCGCGAGCGCAAGTGCGGCCACCCACACATTACGACGAAAGTGGCCTTGAACAGCAGCAAGTGATTCAATGAACACAATTGCGATAAGGAAAATGGAGATCCATCTTCCAATTGAAAATCTGGCATCTGGAAACCAGCCCGCCAGGATGTAACCCAGATTCAAGTTTGCACTTTGATAAAAATTGGAGAGTACGGCACGAATATAGGGAAGTCCCCAGTCGGGGTTCACGAGGAAGGAAACGATCAGTAAAACAAAAAGTGACATGCCAAACCCACTCAATACACCCCAGCGTCGGTTTGCAAAAACGAAAACGAGAATGAAAATGAAGAACAGACCACCGACCTCCCATTGATACGCGGCGAGCAACAAAAGTGCGCCTGCCAGTTCGTCGGAATACGAACGCAAGGCAAGCAAAATGCCTAGATACAAGAGACTCAGAAAAATGGCGGGTGAAGAAGTAATCAAAGCATTCAGGCTGAAGAAACTCAATAGCCCAAACACGAACAAGCTGACATATAACCAGCGTGGTGGTTCCCATTCAGAAAGCCTGAATGAAAATAACACTGTGAAAATCAATGCCACTTCACAGACCAGCATCCAGATCGCGCGTGCGATTTGAAAATTCGGGAATAATGCCAGCGGTGTGTATAACAGCACGATATAAAAAGGGTCATTCAGAACATATCGGTATTCAGTGGGAAAAGCATTGCGCTCATACACGATTTGTTGCACGCGCTGGGCAATGGCGGTGCTATAGGGTTCAACCTGCTCGAAGAGAAATGCCCTTACCCCATTCCAGCGCAGATAGAGCCATTCCCCTGCAGGGAGTACACGCGCCAGATAGATATTCAGAGCCAGAGCCGCTGACAGAATAATCAATAGAACTACAATGATGCGAATCTCTTCCGGGCTGAGCCACTTCCGAGATTTGCGGATATCTTTGAAAGCCATCTGTTATTTTATAATGTATCGGAAAATTGGACGCGTGGCGGTGTGACGCGCTACCTCGCGAAACCCCGCCTGTTGGAATGCGGAAGCAGTTCCGGTATAAATGAATGGAGCAGGCATATCCTTATTTACATCCACTGGATAACCTTCCACGATCCTGCCGCCCTGTGATTGGACGTGCCCAACGGCAGCTTTCAACAACTCGACGGTAATCCCCCTTTTTCGAAACTCCTTTGCTACAAAGAAGCAGGTGACTGACCAGACGGGTTGATCATCCACAGGTTTGAGGGCGCGCGAATGCGCCAGCTTCGGATACGCTGAACGCGGCTCCACCGCCACCCAGCCGACCACGTCCCCGTGCAAATAAGCCAATAATCCAGTGACCGTGCCCGAATCAATAATGGACTTGTGCATCTGCCGCGTCTCATATCCCCTGGCTTCTTCATATGCCTTGCCGCGCAACTTCCAGAACATGCACCAGCAGCCAGCACAGGCACCGCGTGGCCCAAATAACTCTTCCAGGTCAGTCCATAGATTTTGTTTGAGAGGTTTGAATGATAATTCAGTTGTCATATCAGGGGACAATCACATTGATTCGTTTTGGCTGTATTTCGTATTCGAAATCCTTGATCCATTCAGGGAGCAGCTCACCGTCAGTGTGCGCGGGTGACAGTTTATTGAGATGGATGGAGATACGCGTCGCCTGGACTTCATGCATTCCTTCCATTTCCACATAACTTCCCTTGTCTTCATTGAAGGCACGCGGCAGCGCCTGAAACATTCCCAAACGTGTGGCGCGATGGCCAAAAGCAAGGGTAAGCTTCCCGTCAAACGGATCAGCATGAGGCGTCATAAAGAATCCGCCCGTCCTGCGTCCGTTGCCTATTGAAACCAGCGAGAGTGGACCGTTGTATTCGCCGCCATCCCATTTGATGGTGCCATGCCATTCGGGCTTGTCCATGATTGCCTGCACAGCCCCAACGAGATAGCGGGCCATGCCCTTGATGACATGGATTTTTTCATGTTTGATTGTCACGTAGGGCTCCAGACCCGCGGCTGAATTGTTAATGAAATAGCGTCCATTCAGGATCCCCAGATCCATGGCCCGTGTTTTTCCCCTGGCGATCACCTGTGCGGCTTCATTCAGATCCGTTGGCAGACCCAGCACGTACACCACATCGTTGGCCGATCCCAGCGGCATGATCCCAAACGGCCCCAACATTTCACTTTCAGAGGCTGCGGCCTGTGCCAGGCCATTGACGACATCACCGAGTGATCCGTCTCCACCCGCGGCTATGATCGGCGAACACTTCTCACGAGCAGCCTGTTCGGCCAATTCAACCATCTGACCTTTTGATTGGGAAATAACCAATTCAAAATTGAGGCCAGCAGCCTTCAATGCCGCTTCAGCATCAGGCCAGCGCTTCTGTGAATTCCAACGATTTGAATATGGGTTCAATATAACTTTGGCGGTCATCTACCCTCGATAAGATGTTCGTTTTCAATTTTACCCCGAAGGTTCCAATCCTTGAGTTGCGAAACTAGAACTGCAACGAAGATCAGACCACAGCCAGTGATTTGAATTGCAACCAGCCGTTCCTCCAACAGAAACCAACCCGATAAAACAGCAAACACCGATTCGAGACTGAGGATCAACGCGGCGTCCGCGGGAGGGGTATGTTTTTGTGCCCAAATCTGAAGCGTGTAACATAATCCCAGCGAAAAGAACGCAGTATAGGCGATGGCAAAAGCAAGCGGCATGCTGAATACCATTACCGGTTCGACAAAAATCCCGATGCCCAAATTCAGGACTCCGCACACAAGAAGCTGTCCCACGGAGAAGGACATGGACTCAAACTTCGACGCGTATTTTCCCAGGATGATGACATGAAATGTCCAGAACAATGCGCCAACCAGTTCAAGCGTATCCCCTTTCTGGACCTCGAACCTGCCCCCCGTTGAAAGGAGGAAGGCTCCAGCCCCTGCCAGTGCCACCGCAACGATTGCCAGCCAATGGGCTTTCTCTCCCCAAAAGAGGAACAATGCAACCGGAACCAGCACGACATATAAACTTGTGATAAAACCTGCATTTCCCGCCGTGGTATAGAGCAGACCCACCTGCTGCAACGCGCTCCCGACGAACAGAAAGAAGCCAGCGATAAACATCCATTTATATTGGTCGCGCGAGATTGCGCGGGCCGGGCTTGAAGCCCGGCCCACTTTAATAGCCAGGGGCATTACCACCAACGCGGCAAGTAGATACCGCGCCGCGTTGAACAGATATACACTGCCCAGCTGCCCTGCCACCCGTTGCGCGACGAATGCAGACCCCCAGATGATGGAAACTAGCAATAGAGTGAAATCTGCTTTAAGTCTCATGGATTGACGAATGATACAATTGCCAAATCTGCATTTGTTTGCCGCTTTTCCGCGAATCGCCCAATCATAGCATAGGATGTAGATGTATAACTCAAATGTGATCGAAGCCCACAAAGATGAGTTGCGCGACGCGGTTTTGAGTGCGCATCCTTTCAAACCGTTGTCAGTAAAGATCAAAGTATTCTATGGCAACTCTTGTTCGTGCTTATGCGCAAATCAATCGTGTTCAAGCTACTGCCCTGCTTATTGTTGGAAGCGTGCGAGTTGGTGGAGATAGAAAAGTTTTTGATGAATTAGAGTCATCGATACCAGATTCAAGAATCATTATTACCGGCTACGTGTCAAATAGTAACCTTCCTTCGTATTATTCATTGATGGATGTATTTGTCCATCCATCAATTCGAGATGGGATGCAAAATGCATTACTCGAAGCAATGGCATGTGAAAAGGCTGCCATTGCGACATCTGTGGGAGGAATTCCGGA
>JANMSY010000495.1:0-8042 GCA_031389865.1 Anaerolineales bacterium
TTGATAACAACAAAAAGCGCAGGAAAGCGGCACTTGGTATAGGCTAAATGGCTTATTACAGGATAGGTGATTTCCCCAAGAGAACATAGGGGGACGCCTGATTGTTGTCAAGAAAGATTCGCGGTGCTCACCGGATCTCCAGCTGAGTTCCAGTGTCCGAGTTTGCTTTGATGTCTACAAGCGCAAGATTTCAACCGTTGCAACAAGGCATAGCAATTGTGCCTATGTGACTTGTAAGAATATCACGATAAACTAGTAACAGATTTTTCTTATCATGGCATTCGCCGCTACTATATTTAAATTCTGTCTTGAAAGGTATGCATATCAAAAGAGGTGTTTATGAATGAAGTTCGTATTGATGCCCTCCTGCCGCAAGAGATGGCAACGCGTGCTGAGTATTTGGGCGTCCGTAAGGCAGAAATGCCCTTTCTCAAGATGTTTATGTTGGCGGTGTTGGCAGGCGCGTTCATATCTCTTGGCAGCATTTTTGCAACGACGGTCAGCGCAGGTGCAGTTGCCGTTACCGGTTCGGATGGAACAGTTGCATTCAATACGGGTCTGCCGTATGGGGTGACACGCTTGCTGACGGGCTTCGTTTTCAGCTTGGGCTTGATCCTGGTTGTAGTGGGCGGGGCGGAGTTATTTACGGGCAACAACTTGATTGTGATGGCGTGGGCTAGCGGTAAAGTGACTGGACGCGCGCTGTTACGCAACTGGATCATAGTTTATCTGGGAAACTTTGTCGGTTCGATAGGGACAGTGGTGTTAATGTTTCTCGCCAAACAATATACGTTTGGCGCTAACTCAGTCGGGATTGCCGCTTTAAAGATTGGTGTGGCGAAGGTAGACCTAAGCTTTATGCAAGCTGTCGCGCTAGGCATACTGGCCAATGGGCTTGTGTGCCTTGCGGTTTGGCTGACGTATAGTGCCCGAAGCACGACGGATAAGATCCTGGCAATTATTTTTCCAATCACTGCTTTTGTAGCCGCAGGATTTGAACACAGCATAGCCAACATGTATTTCATCCCTTATGCGTTGTTTATCAAGGATTTTGATCCAAAATTTGTGGCTGCCGTAGGAGACAAAGTCCCACACCTCGATCTCTTGACCTGGCAGGCATTTTTGGTCAACAACTTAATTCCCGTGACTATTGGAAATATCATCGGTGGGGCTGTGCTGGTCGCCGCGGTATATTGGACTATTTTCCTGCGCATAGATAAATCCAAGTGAAAGGAGAACACACATGAAGGCATATGTTTTGATCAAGATTCAAGCTGGTACTGTCAAAGAGGTGGTACGTCGATTGCACGAGATCCCGCATATCCTTGAAGCGAGTATGACCTTTGGACCTTATGATGCAGTCGCTGTTGTTGAGGCGGATGATCTTGGTGGACTCGGGACAATTATCGCTTCCTCCATTCAGCCAATGTCAGGCGTAGAGCAAACACTTACTTGTCTCGCTGTTGAAGTGTAAAGTTGATCTAGTTTACTAAAATAACGAGCCCTTTCACTGATGATGAAAGGGCTCGTTTCAGTTATGTTTTTAGTTATGGTAGCGTATATCTCAGTATTCGATTGTTACCAGCATCAGTCACCCAAATGAACCCGGCCGGATCAACTGCCACGCCTGCGGCAAGACCGATTTCATTGGGTCCAGATCCGAAATCTCCCCAAGTTCGCACAAACTCTCCTGTGTCGGTGAACTCGATGATACGATATCCCTCTGGGTCGGTGATAAATACATGTTTGTCTTTGCTCACAGCAATAAAGGGCTTGTTGTCCAGTGACTGACCAAACCAGGTATTCACATCCCATTGCACTAAGGGAAAGTACTGTGTCCCATTTTCATTGAGAGTAAAGGCTTGCACGCGTTGGTTCCATGTGTCTGTTACATAAACAGTTCCATCGTCCGCTATGGCAACGCCGGTGGGTTCATCGAATTGACCGGGGTCAAGCCCTGCTGTTCCAAACTCTGTAATGTAATTTCCATCTCCATCGAAGACGACAATGCGCTTGTTTCCGGTATCGGCGACGAATACACGCCCCTCTGAATCAACTCCGATGCCTCGTGGCCCCCAGAAGGAACTCTTCGACGCTGGGACTTCGGGCAATGGCTGTCCATATTGTCCCCAGGTCTTGATTGGTTTACCATCTTCGGTGAATTTCTGCACGCGGTGGTTCCACGTATCGCTGACGTAAACGGAACCATCCGGTCCTACCGCTACTCCCCAGGGTTCGTTGAATGTTCCAATGGGCGCATCCCCTGAGAGAATATCTGCAAATGTGCCCCACTCGTGGAGAAGGCTGCCATCGGTTGCGATATGCAGAATACGATGATTGCGCGAGTCTGCCACGTACAAGTCATCATTAAGACCAGCGGCAATCGCGCGCGGTGCATTTAACCCGAGTGGTGGATAAAGGTCCGCGACGAAGATTGGGTCTGCGGCCAACAGAATGGTGCCAGCTTCGTAAGGGTCTGAGGCGACAGGCGCTTCCGAGGGGCCAACCCCGTAGTTCCAGATCTTCGAGGCGATATCCTTGCGTACATAGAGTCGCATCTGATCCGCGGGCTGCCAGGTAGTCAGCGTCATGCTCGTACTGCCGGTCGCCTGCGCGTATGTTGTGTAATCACGGTTGAACCAGATATCGAAGATGCCCTCGCGAATTTGAGGATTCGTGATTGCATTCAAGACACGAGTTCGATCCAGATTGAAGTAATCCTGATTCGGCCACCACATACGGATGTAATCGAATCGATAAAAACCATCGCCAAGCGCAGGTTCGATCTTGTCGAAATTCTTTTGGTCGACGATCACCGCCGCCGCGTCGCGCAATGAACGGGTGGGCTGGTCGAACGAGCGCAGGGCTGTGAAATCGCGCAGATACCATACGAAGGGCCATGACACACCTGTGTCCGGCGCGCTGGCATCGTAAGCAATGATGGCGTTGAGTCCACCCGTGGTGCGTTCCGATATTTCCTCCACTTGCGCAATGACTTCCTTTACGCCTGTTGCGCCGTGTGCATAGACGAGATATTCCGTGGCATCATTATAAAAAATATAATTGGCTCGAAAGGAAGTTCGCGCGGTTTGGATCACAAGCAAACTGAATACGGTCAGTGCAAAAAGGTTGACGAATGGACCTGTGCGCAGCAGACGCAGCATGTAGAAACTGCCGGCAATGCTTCCGATCAGCGCCAGTATTGACGCGGTGAACTTCAACCATTGTGAGGTTGTAATAGCATTGCCCGCTATAGGATTGGTGTTCAGCGAGAGAAGCATGGCTCCGTTGATGATGCTGGAGACTAATGTAATAGTTCCCAACATGAAGAGTGAAACGATCGCCAGGTTGACAAGCTCGTTGCGCATCAAATACATGAGCAAAGCGCACGATAATATCGCAGTGATCAATGGGAATAAAAACGCCGAAGTTGCCTGCAATTGTGGCAGCTCGGTGCCTTGGAAGGGCGGCGTTGTTCCGTAGAGTGAGCGCACCACGTTGAAAACTGCCAGCGCGAAAACCGCTATTATGAGGATTGCAAGTGCGTTTTGCTGTGACTTGTTTTCCGCAAGACCGGCTATGACAGATTCAATGATTTGCCCGATGCCCCATCCCGCCAGAAGGATCATGGGCCAGGCCATGTGGTAGGTGAGCCACGGCATGCGCTCGCCCGCCAGGGTAAAGGCCACAATACTTGTAAATACCCACCAGGTCAGCAGCCCAAAGAAGACCGCGAAGTTGGACACGCCGTCTTCAGAATCCGCGTCTTCATTCTCAGAGATGGCTGGCCGTTGCGCCAGCAACTTTTTCATACCGAGAGCGACTGCGAGGAGACTCCCAATCGCCGGTAAAAATTCATACATGGGGATCTGAACCAGCACATAGTAATATTCAGGTTGACTGCCACGTTCCACGCCCTGTTGAACAAGCCAGTACCCCAGAGAACCTACGATACCCGTAAAGAATCCGGTGACGTTTGTGAAAATGGTTGTGTAAAAGATAATGTAAGGTCCCCAAAAAAGCACCGCATATTTCCACCAATCCCGGTTCCAGGTCATGCCTATCGCTAAGGACAGGATGAATAGCAGGAAGACCAATGCTCCGATAATTCCCAGCGCTCTTGCATCCATTCCGTTGACCGAAGCTGCATCTGTGAGCATAGTGATATCCAGACTCGGTCCCAGGACGTTGATCAAGAAGGCAGAGAGCATGGGCAGGACATACGTACCAAGCAGAATCATCAGGTCGAACGAACGTTCCTGAAGGAGTCTTATCCAGCCATATCCCTTGAAGAGAATATACATGGCGACCAGGATGCCGAGGAAGGCAAGTCCAAGCAAGATTTCGGAAGGCTGTATACTGCCAGACGATAAGCTAAGCGGGGATGTTTCGCCTGTGGGATCTGCCGGCACGACCGTTTCTCCTCCGGCAATGCTATCCGCTTGTCGGTTTACCAGCCCAAAGCCCAGGCCAATGGTTCCAAGGAGAACTACCAAAGCCAGGACGATCACAAATGGCTTGCGTAGGCCCGGATTGTCCCGCCACGGCTGACGGATAACGCGCGCGAGAAAATAGATTCCCAAAAAGAGCAGTGCCTGTGCCGTGTAGATGAACGCTGTCTCTTTGGCCAGAAAGTGCAGGATCGTTGCCGCCGTTACAAAATGGAGATAACGCCTTTCACCAGTCTCAAAATATCGAAGAATCGAATACAACAGTAACAGGCCTGCGAGTCCGGTGTATGACTCGTTACGAACATAACGACCATAGTAGAGCATATATGGCGAGATCACCAGTAGTATTCCCGCCACCATGGCGCCCCAGTTGCCGAGATAACGTCGCCAGTACCAGACCATCCATACAGTTGCAATGCTGAATAACACTACTGGGATCCGTGCTGCAAAGTCGGAAGCACCGAACAGGAAATAAGACAGCGCAATCATATGGAATTGAAATGATCCATGCATCATGGGTGTGTGCTGATAACCCTGGCCGCGATACAAAAGCCATGAGAAATACGTATGAAGACTTTCGTCGTGACTCATGACACGTGTGTCAAGGTCATAGAATCTTGTGATAATGGCCAGCAGAATAATCCCGGCGAAGATAGCAACTTCATTCGTAATTGCCGGCATGGCCGGGTGGATGGGTCGTTCAAGCGAGGAATTTGTATTAATTTTCATTGATTATCTTTGATGTTAGCCTCAACCTTGCACGCGCATTGCCAATCGATCCCGCCAAACTAAGGCTTTATCAAATCCTTTTCGATGGTTGTTTTTAATTGCCATTTACCAATTCCCTGCGAACCACATCAAGCGTTTGCAGGGCAGTGAGATTACGCCATGGCCAGGCGTTTTTCATGCGATCTGGATCGTCGAAGAAGTTGCGAGCGAAGGTCAAGTGGAAGCCATCCGACCAGAGACCGTGATTGGGTAACGGTTGCACAACCGCCCAGAAGTTCCACAACGGGATATCATAGTCATACGCGATCTGTGCGATTGTAGCGTTGATCGAGTGGTCGCCTTCAAGGTTATCCGCTTTGGTAGCGAGGATCGGCACCGCGCCTGTTTCGAGTATGCGTTCCATCACGCGGCGCATATATTTGTCATATTCCTCTGCAGGTTTCTCGGACCACCACGTTTCCATGCTGATGAAGACGACAGATGGCTTCCAAACACGCAATTCACAATCCAGAGGGGATTCGTTTGGATTGCAGGACTTCGGATCAGAACGCAAAGGCGAAAGGATCGCGGCAACGTTGAATCCACCTTTGACCGCCAGGCTGGTCCGCGAAAAGGACCCCTGGTAGTAGTCAATCGTTGGCTGGAGATAAGCATATTCACCAAGGCTGAACTCACCAGGCTTATCGAACATTGAAAGAAAATAGGATGAGACGTTCTGGCAATCTCCAATGATCGAGAACCGCGCCGGATTGTTGTCTCGTGCGAGTCCTTGTTGATAAATCTCCCGCATTGAGTCGCTTATGCTGGTTGGCACAGCAGGCATTTGCATCCACGCGTCTTTGGCAAGCGGAGGCTTGGGTGTTTGCGATGCTGTAGGCGTGGGAGTGTTGGTTGTAACTACCGTATTGACAACGGTAGCAGTCGTCGACACACTCGAAGGTGGTACATTGGTACCCTCCGCCAGCTTGATCGTTCCTGCTGAACAGGCGCTGAGCAGAACGAAGCTTAGAATTAGAAAGGTGGACTTGAAAATGAGATTCAGGGAGTATTCCTTTAGTTAATTTCGACTCTTGTACCTTAACTGGCCCATGGGACAAGGTTGTCATCAATTCGTAATGGACTTAATAATGCACATCTACTTCGGTTCCAACTGATGCCCAATCATATAACCAGGCCGCGTCATCGACTGTCAGATTTACGCAGCCGCGGCTCATGGGGGTACCAAAGTTACTGTGCCAGTATGTGCCATGAAAACCGTAATCCTGGTAGAAATACATCACATAGGGTACATCCCGCAGGTAGTAGCCTGGTCCAGACATGTCCTGAATGCGCACTTTAGTCCAAATTTTGTACTTGCCCGTTACGGTTGGCGTCTCCGGTAAACCGGTGGAGACCTGGAACGTATTCACAACCTTATCGCTTTCATAGACATACACACGCTGTTCGGAAAGGTTCACATCGATCCATTTTTCGCCGTTGGCTTCGGCGGAGTACTGAACCCGCACATCAACTGGTAGAGTGGACTGACTGATGGAGTTGTCGTCAATGATTTCCATAGCCATTGTGCCTGGTGTTTCGGTTGCTTCGGGCGTAAAAGCAGACGCTTTTTTGGCTTCTGAAGTTGGGGTATCGGTAGGCAGAGACGTTGGTAAATTGGTGGGCATTGAAATAGCTGTATCTGCGGGTTTAGCAACAAATACACTCACATCGATGGGAGTAATCGTCGGTTTAGGAATGTTGACAGACGCCCAAAGGTTCTCCTGCGTAGGCACAGGCGCGTTAATCTTGTTGACAATGGACGCGAATGCAGGATTGTTCCATGAGAATAACGCCACCATGAAAAACATCAAACATCCTGTTCCGATCAGGAAAGGTAGGTAAAGCCGAGTTTGTGTGCTCTTCTTTAATGGATGTGTTGGAATGGCTTCTGAAGAAACGTGTTCTGGCTTGCGTTCGACTGGATCGTTTCGACTCGTTGACAGGTTTGGGGTGGCACTGGATTTGGCCAGGCCCTGTGCCCATTGTAGTGCGCGGCGGGCACGAATGCTATCTGGGTTGATTTCCAAGGCTTTTCGAGCATAGGAGAGAGCGTCATACGGATCCGGGTCTGACGCAGTAAGCACCAGCCACGCATCTTCCATCTCGGGCGCAATCAAAGCGGCTTGCCTGCCCAATCTCCATGCCGACTCCTTATCGCCGCGCTGCAGGGCTTCGCGCGCTTCCGCAATGTACTTGCGAGCTTCCAGGTTTTTTGTATTCATAGGTTTGTCTGGCGAGCGGTTAGAATGAGCGCCCCGTGTTCGATATCCTTGTGGTCTTCAACAAACGCGAAGAAGAATCTGCTCACAGCTACTCCAAGGCGACCGTGCAACTCAGTATCAGAGGAATAATCAATCATGGTCAACAGAGCAGAGAAGTGTCGGTGTGTCCAGTCCGATGACAGCCACTCTGAACGGGTCTCCAGTGCATTGATTATGTCCAATAAACATTCGCAGGAAGAGCGCCAATCGGCCTGTCCTTCGACAGGCACTTTTGCCTATTGTGCCGGTCGCACTTCAATTCTGAATTGCACTTCGTCCTCATAGTCATCCTTTGCAAGATTGACGCGCAGCCACCAGGTACCAGCAGATGGTAACTGCACTGGAGCCATGAGCATGCCGCTTCCGTCAGACATCTGCTGAACAGTTCCTGAACCTACAGGTTGGTTGTCCCCTTCACGACCATACTCGAACGAGAAAGAATCTGGCTCGAAGCTGACGTTACGCGAGTTCATCAGCATGAAACTCAACCCGACGGTTCCTGTCGGCCTGGCAGGATAGGGATCGGTCTGAAATTGGACAGTGACGAAGCCGTACGGACCCA
>JANMSY010000506.1:0-2598 GCA_031389865.1 Anaerolineales bacterium
CCGCCGCCGCCGGGCGCATCCACGATATATTGCGGGACTGCGTAACCGGACGTGTGCCCGTGCAAGCCTTCCATGATCTCAATGCCCTTGGCAACAGGTGTGCGGAAGTGTCCGGCACCTTCCACAAGGTCACATTGGTACAGATAGTATGGGCGCACTCGAATGCGGACAAGGTCCTGCACGAGTTTGCGCTGGATGTGAACGTTGTCATTGATGCCGGCCAGCAGCACGGATTGGTTGCCAAGCGGAATACCTGCTCTTGTAAGACGGTCACAAGCCTGTTCCAGTTCCAACGAAATTTCATCCGAGTGGTTGACATGGATGTTCAGCCAGAGCGGGTGGAATTTGGCGAGCATGTCGCATAGTTCCTGCGTCACGCGCATCGGCATGAATACGGGCACGCGCGAACCAATGCGTATGATCTCGATATGCGGAATTTCGCGTAGACGGGTGAGGAGCTCTTCAAGAACTTTTGGTGCAAGTACCAGTGGGTCGCCGCCTGAGAGCAGCACATCACGTACCTGTGGAGTCCGTTTCAGGTAATCGATCTGCATTTCGAATTCCTGACGATTAAAGGTTTGTCCGGGATCGCCGACGATGCGCGAGCGTGTGCAGTAACGACAATAGGATGCACACTGGGTCGTCACGAGCATCAGCACCCTGTCAGGATAGCGGTGGACCAGCCCGGGCACAGGGGAGTGGCGGTCTTCCGCGAGGGAATCCTCCATCATGGAGGTAAAGGACTGCATCTCTTCCGCAAGCGGGATGATCTGCTTGCGAGTCGGGTCGTCTGGATCGTTCGGGTTGATCAGTGAAATGAAGTAGGGAGTGATATCCACGCGGAACAGTCCACTGGTATTTAGCGCTTTTCTTTCGGAATCAGTCAGTGGAATTATTTTCTCGATTTCTTCAGCAGTATTTAGACGGTGGCTCAATTGCCAGCGCCAATCGTTCCACTTTTCATCGGGAACGTCGGCGTAGATGGTTGCACGTTTGGAAATAAAAGGTGTAGGCATGGGGTGTAGTCTCCGGGATTTAAAGTTTGAAAACGTTCGATCAAGTTTTACGCGTAAAATCGATGCACCGGAGGATCGTGATCGGGCCTGAAAAAGCCTGCAGAACTTATTTTCATAATAATATTGTAAAAGGAAACAAAAGGGAGGTCAATGACTACTTTCGTGCAGGCAAAACCACCGTTTGTTTGTGAACAGTGACACAATTTTGGCTGAAAGTCTGTACAATGGATTTGGATATACAAGTTGTTGAACTCGGAACCAAATCCCATTCATTGGTGTACTCCCTATAATGAACCTCTGCGGAGAGGCAAAATTTGGATGAAGGCACTTTAATCCACCACGCCGCAAACGGCGACGCGGCAGCCTGGGAATCGTTGATGGTGCTTCATCAACAGACGGTTTTCAGGTTTGCCTATCTCCTCCTGG
The DNA here is from genome assembly GCA_031389865.1 of Anaerolineales bacterium. GTDB lineage: Bacteria > Chloroflexota > Anaerolineae > Anaerolineales > Villigracilaceae > Defluviilinea. The sequence goes on from JANMSY010000506.1 coordinate 1,443, forward strand.
GCGACCCCGATGACGCGGAAGATACCGCCCAGGAATCCTTTCTGCGCGCCTGGAGGAATCTCAATCGTTTTGATTCCACGCGCCCTCTTCGTCCCTGGCTGTTGAGTATCACTGCAAACCTGGCATACAACCGTCGCCGTTCGGCAGGCAGATACATCGCGGCCCTGATGCGTTCGTTCCGCGATGAACCCAAATCCACGGGCATCGAGGAAAAAAGTGTGCAAAATCTTGAAGCGGATGAGCTTTGGCGGGCAGTGCAGAATTTGAACCTCGCAGACCAACAGATTGTCTACCTGCGCTACTTCCTTGAACTCTCTGTGACAGAAACGGCGCAGGCGCTGCAGGTGGCGGAAGGCACGGTCAAATCAAGGTTGAGCCGCGCCCTCGAAAAATTGCGAAACATCATTCAGCAGGATTTCCCGGTTCTCTCTGAAGGACGCAAGGTATGAGCGAAATGGATTTCGAAGCACAATTAGATTCTATTGCAAGCAGCATGGAATATCCGCACACGCCAGACATTGCCGGTTCAGTGAGCGCGCGCCTGCGCTCCTCGACTCGTCCCCGCTTCATTTCCAGGACTTTTGCCCGTTCGCTGGTCATTGCGTTGATTCTCATCTCGAGCCTTTTGATCATCCCACCAGTGCGGGCAGCGGTCCTTGAGTTCATCCAGATCGGAATTGTCCGTATCTTTCCTCGCTCCGTCGAGCCGACCGCAGAGGGGATCGGTCCTGCAACACCAGAAACTCTGATGCCACCGACCTCCACACCTGGCACGCCTCTGCCATCCCTGCTACCTCTGCTCGAGGACATCGCAGGTGAAACAACGCTCGCGAATGCACAGCAAATCGTCAGCTATCCCGTCCTTCTCCCAACCTATCCAGCGGAACTCGGACCGCCAAATCATGTTTATGTTCAAGATGCAGCTGGTGACATGACCATTCTTGTCTGGACGGATCCTCAAGAGCCTGAGCGTGTCGTGCTGAGTCTGCATTTCATTCCTAAGGGCAGTTGGGCGATTGAAAAGGGTTCCCCGATGGTCGTTCAGGCAACAAGTGTTAACGGTCAACGTGCCATCTGGGCCGTGGGACCGTATCCATTAAGGCTTTCCAATGGCGAGTTGGAATTTACAAGGCTGATTGACGGTCAGGTACTGATA
>JANMSY010000523.1:0-18193 GCA_031389865.1 Anaerolineales bacterium
CCAACCCAATAGCTTTTGATCTGGTGTCCATGTTCGTTGAGTTTGCCGCAGCCGTAGCAATGGGCGAAACTATCGGGGAATCGATCCAGGAAGGATGTTTGGGGCATAAAGAAATCATTATCAAAAAATATCAACCACAAAGGACACGAATTTTTCGGGATTCGACTACGCTCTCACTGTTCCGGGACAATGAGTGTGATGATTCACTATGGGGTAGCGGTAGCCGATGGCGTCCTTGTGGGAGTCGGTGTGCTCGTCAGTGTAGGAGTGCGCGTCGATGTGGCCGTACGGGTTGGCGTTGCTGTGCGCGAGGGTGTGGGAGTTGCGGAAGACGTAATCGTCGGCGGCGCAGTGGGTGCATCCCCTTGAATGAGGAACTGACCGACCTGCTTCCAATCCAATCCCGCAAAGATCTGCACCTCATATGTGCCAGGCAGCCACTCTTCAGCGGGTGCTTCCCATTGCGTAAAGCCATAACCACCCACTTCTCCGTCCCAGGGAATGGTTTCGTAATGGATAAGCTTGCCATCGCGAAGCCAAAGCGCGGTCCACTGCGCGCCGGGCGTCATCTGGTCATAACTGAAAATCGCGCACATGTACGTGACCGGGTTTTGAAAAACAGTGGCAGCGGTGAATTCATTGAAATTCTCACAATTGAGTGTAAATTGAAGCGGACTGAATACGGCGTTGGGGTTTGGAGTCACTTCACTTTCAAACAGGATTTCGATGGCCAGAGGGATGAACGGCGTCGGTGTGATGGTGGGCGTGTCGGTGGTGGATGGAGTGTTGGTAATGGTCGGTGAAAGCGTGATGGTGGGAGAAAGTGTGATGGTGGGAGAAAGCGTAGCCGTGGGTATGAGTGAGGCCGTAGGCGAGGGGGGAAAATAACGATATGCGACGGGCTCACCATTCATCGCCAGCCATACACCGGATGCAAGTAACAATAACCCAAAGCCAAGCGTAAACCATCCGCCCTTTTCGCGCTGACGCCTGATCCGATAGAAGGTAAGTTTTCGCGCCGAGCGCAGGGTTCGGAAACCTGAGCGCAATATCCACAATGCGCCGATGAAGAATAGTATGACGGCAGTAATTATGCCTGCACGAATGTCCATGAGAAAGATTATAGCAGGTGACAGTCAGTCGATTAGGGTGTTGGAGTCGCGCTGAAGGACGGGATTGGTCGGACGATGCGGGGCTCGACCCATACGGCCCGGTCACCTGTTGCAGATCCTAATGAAAGAACTGAGAGCACAAATCTCACATCCTGCCTGACCAGCGCCCCCAGGTCAAGATCAACGTTAAAGTATTTCCCATCGTATTGTTCCTCAAGGGTCCAGAATTCGCGTACGATCCCATCGCTCAGTTGATAATCCACGCGGAAGAGTACATCACAGGATGTGGCATTCCCCTCGCAACTGATCATTGCCTGCAAACGATCTCCCTGTTGGACCCTGAACGATGGGTAAACACCACGGATGTACCCGTTAAAGGCATTCTGCGGGACGGTCAACAGGCTGGGTTTTCGCAGTGATGTTCCATCTTCAATGCGCGAAGTGGATTGCTGCAGGATGAATCCATTTTGGTCATTGTTTGTACCCGGACAAGGGAGATTCCCTGAATCACTCAGCCATTGAGCGGAACAGGCGTTCGCGACGAAGTCGTAGGCTGTTCCCGTTAATACAGTGGATTGCACTCGGATGGCAACCCAAAACGGAAGATTGGCTGTGGGTGTTATGCCGAAGACCTCGCCCTTGTTATTTTGTATCTGCCAGTTGCCGCGATAGGCGCCTGGGATCAACGGCGCTTTGAAATACATTGGCAGGTCAATGGTTTGACCCGGGGCAACTTCTTGTGGAAGGGGCATGAGGTTTTGCCCGCCAAGCCGGTCACCGCTGATAAAGACAACGCGATAGGATGTCGTCCATGTGCATGTCCCTGCGTTTTTCAACCGCCAGATCTTTGTGAACCGGGAGCCTGGGTTGAGGATCGAAGTATCGGGCACGTTCAGAGCGCTGACAAATTGGATGCGGTTACAGCCGCGATTCGGGGTTGGCGTCCGCGTGGGGGTATGCGTTTTGGTTGGAGTAGCGGTTGGCGTATGAGTTGGGGTCTGGGTTGCAGACGGGGTAAATGTGGGTGTAAATGTTTTGGTCGGAGTGTTGGAAGGCGTGAAGGTTGCTGTGGGGGTGATCGAAGGCGTTTGAGTCGGCGTGTTGGATGGTGTTGGAGTCGCGGTGTTTGTTGGCGTTAACGAGGGTGTCATCGTTGATGTGGCCGTGGAAGTCGCGGGCGGAGTAGACGTTTCTGTTGAAGTGGATGGTACTGTAAGAGTTGGTCGCAGTGTACGAGTGGGTGATGGAGTCCATGTGGGGCGCGGCGTATTCGTGGGAGTTCGCGTCCAGGTGGGGATGGGTGTGCGCGTCGCCGTGGGAGTGGCAGAGAGCGCGGCGATAAAAGCCTGCCGTTGTGCCGTCCGCACGGCAGAAGTGGAAGCTGCGGAACGGTCAATGGTTGGCGTTGAGGCAGCAGTAGTAGCGGTTGGAGACAGAGTCGGCGAAGCGGCTGGCGGGGAGACCAATGTCAATACAGCGGTGGCAGGTGACGGCGGCGTTTGACTCGGCGGGAGTTTTGTGACTGACGAAGTTGGAGATGATTCCAACGTGCTGTTCAGGGCTTCTGTCGCGGTGGGCAGATCCGTATTTGTAGACGAAGGCAGAGACGTGCTGGTCGGGAGAGCGGTCCACGTAGGTGGGGCGGTTAAATCGGATGCGGACGCGAAAATTTGATTCGCCACCGGTTCACCGAACCATATTGATGCGATGGTGAAGGCCAGAAAAGTGAATGACAGCGCCAGAGATTGCCAGCCTGCCAGCATGCGGGCACGACGCGTGCGATAAAAAACCACCTTGCGCGCCGATTGTAGCGAACGGATCCCTGCCCAGGCAGAAATGAATGCGCCCAGCCCAAGGAGAAGAACAATGAGAATAATGCCTGTGTTGATGCTCATGGCGTCGAGATTATACTGCCTCTTATATGGCAGGTGAGATAAAATAGAGACATGAAAGAACTTGTATTCGTAAAACTTGGCGGTTCACTGATCACGGATAAGACCAAACCGTATACGCCTCTTCTGGATGTGATGGACGATCTTGCGCTGCAAATCGTATCCACGCTTCAGACCCAGCCGAACCTGCGTCTCGTGATCGGCCACGGCGCGGGGTCCTTTGGTCACGTGGCCGCCAGCGAGTACAAAACGCGCGCCGGTTATCCACGCTCTTCCCCGCTCATCCACCGTGAACGCGATGCGACGGAAGACAGTTATTGGAAGGGATTCGCCGAAGTCTGGTATCAGGCTTCCGCTTTGAACCATTATGTGATGGATGCTTTGCACAAAGCGGGGTTGAGAAGCATAGCCCTGCCGCCCTCGGCAAATGTTATTGCCAGCGACGGGCAGGTATCCGTGTGGGAGACAACGCCTATCCGCATGGCGCTCGCGGCGGGAATTGTCCCTGTCATCTTTGGGGATGTTGTCTTTGATGAGGTGCGCGGCGGGACAATTCTTTCGACCGAAACATTGTTCAACTATCTGGTAAAGGCGCTCAGTCCTGAACGCATTTTGTTGGCCGGGCTGGAGGATGCGGTATGGGCGGATTTTCCCGCTCGTACGCGCCGCATAGAACGGATCACACCATCCACATTCGATGACATTAAGCACGGAGTCGGCAAGTCTGCAGCCGCAGATGTGACCGGCGGGATGGAAGCGAAGGTAAAGGAGATGCTTAACCTGGCGCAGAGCAACCCAGGGCTGAAGATCCAGATCTTTTCCGGGGTGGAGCCGGGCAACCTGGCACGTGCACTGTTGGGAGAGACACTGGGGACCGAAATTAGTGCATAGAAGCAGTATCGGACGTTCCGGGTCATGACACAATACCAAAAAAAGAGGGATGGAAAGCAATTGTCAAAACACGGGATTATTCTGATAATTACAGTCAAATTCGTTTAAAGGAGATACTATGGCAACGAAATCCACAGTCAAAAAGGCTTTGCCGAAAAAGAAAGTCATTGTAAACAAGCCTTCGACCAAAAAAACAGGAACAGTTGTGTCAACGAACGGCAACAAGATCGCCTTTGTGCCGACCAGGCTTAAACTGCGCCGTCCTGTCCCATCTGATATTGAGATCGCGCAGGAAGCGAAGATCAAACCCATCCTTCAAGTGGCCGCCGAGCTTGGCATTCGCGAAAACGAACTTGAGCTGTACGGTCCCTATAAGGCTAAAATCAAGCTTGAGATCCTCGAACGCCTTAAAAATAAGCCGAACGGCAAATACATCGATGTGACTGCCATCACACCCACTCCTCTCGGGGAAGGCAAGACCACTACTACCGTGGGCCTGTCACAGGCGCTTGGCGCACATCTGGGCAAGACGGTCATCACCGCCATTCGTCAGCCATCGCAAGGCCCGACCTTTGGTATCAAGGGTGGAGCAGCAGGCGGCGGGTATTCGCAGGTCATCCCTATGGAAGACTTCAACCTTCATCTGACCGGTGACATCCATGCCATCACCGCCTCGCATAACCTCGTCTCGGCGGCCCTGGATGCCCGTGTGATGCACGAAAAAACGCAGGATGACGAGAAGCTGTTCAATGCACTCTGCCCAATGGATAAGAAGGGCAATCGCAGGTTCTCCCCCACCATGCTGCGCCGTTTGAAGAAATTAGGGATTGAAAAGACTGATCCCAATGAACTTACACCCGAGGAGCGGTCCTATTTTGCGCGGCTTGACATCGATGAATCAACCATCACCTGGCGGCGCGTCATTGATATCAATGACCGCTTCCTGCGTGAAGTGGAAGTAGGACGCGGCAAGGATGAAGCAGGGCACGCACACATGTCCGGGTACGACATCACCGTTGCATCTGAGATCATGGCAATTCTTGCGCTGACGACTGGCCTGGAAGATATGCGTACTCGTTTCGGTTCGATGGTCGTTGCGACCAACAAACGCGGAGAAGCAGTCACCGCCGAGGATCTCGGTGTGGCTGGCGCGGTCACCGTGTTGATGAAGGATGCCATCAAGCCTAACTTGATGCAAACCCTCGAAGGCACTCCCGCCACCGTCCACGCGGGACCGTTCGCCAATATCGCTCACGGACAATCCTCCATCATCGCCGATAAGATTGCCCTGAAGCTCGCTGATTATGTCATCACCGAATCAGGTTTCGGCGCTGACATTGGCATGGAAAAATTCTTCGATATCAAGTGCCGCTACTCTGGCTTGATTCCCCAGGTCGTGGTGCTTGTGGCGACCGTGCGCGCCCTTAAGATGCACGGCGGTGGACCCAAGGTTGTAGCAGGCAAACCGCTCGCCTCGGAATACACAGATGAGAATCTCGACCTGCTGCGGGCCGGACTTCCCAACCTCCAGCGTCACATTGAGAACGCCATCAAATACGGAGTCAATGTGGTCGTGGCAGTGAACTCCTTCGCCACGGATACCCCCGCCGAAATGGAACTCGTCCGCGCAGCCGCCCTCCAAATGGGCGCCATGGACGCGGTCGTATCCACCCACTGGGCAGATGGCGGCGCGGGTTCAAAGAAGCTTGCTCTGGCCGTCATCAAAGCTGCCGAGAAACCCAGCAACTTCCAGTTCCTCTATCCGCTGGAAATCCCCATCAAGGAAAAAATCGAAACCATCGCCCGCGAGATCTATCGCGCCGACGGTGTGGATTACACCCCCGAAGCCGAAGAACAGATCGCACGCTACACACGCCATGGCTTCGACAACCTTCCCATGTGCATGGCGAAGACCCATCTCTCCTTCAGCACCGATGCAACCAAGAAGGGCGCGCCGAACGGCTTCCGAATCACCGTGCGTGAAATTCGCGCCAGTGTCGGAGCAGGATTTCTCTATCCCATCCTCGGCGAGATGCGCACCATGCCAGGTCTGCCTACACGTCCCGTTTTCTACGATGTAGATCTTGATCTCGAGACCGGCAAAGTGCTGGGCTTGTTCTAAATACCCTCCCACTGTATAAGACCCTGAAGGCTGTGACCTTTGGGGTCTTATTATTATTTCAATCAAGCAGGATGGGATTTATAATTTGAACATGCCAACCCATCCATTGACCATCACGAGCGCATTGGAAGCCCTTCACGGAAGAAAGGCAACAGCTCAGGATCTGACCGAAGCCTGCCTCCGCCAAATTAAGCGACTCAACCCGAAGCTGAATGCCTTCATTACCGTCTTGGACGAGCAGTCCGCGCTTGAAGCGCAGCTGCCTGCCAGCGCCCATCCGCTCACCGGCGCGCTGCGCGGCATTCCCATTGCGCTAAAGGATCTCTTCGATACAGCAGGGATCCGTACAACGGCTGGCTCGAAATTTTTTTCAGACAATATCCCTGACAGGGATGCCTTTGTGGTTGAAAAATTGAAACAGGCGGGCGCGATCATCGTGGGGAAAACGAATACGCACGAAATCGCCCTGGGCGTGACGGGCAACAATCCCCATTATGGGATTGCACGTAATCCATGGGATACCACGCGTATCCCCGGCGGCTCATCCAGCGGATCCGCGATCGCTGTGACAACAGGTATGGCACTCGGCGCGCTCGGCACGGATACAGGTGGCTCCATCCGCATCCCCGCTTCGTTATGTGGCGTGGTGGGATTCAAACCCACCTATGGGCGTATCAGCCTGCAGGGCGTTTTCCCGCTTTCGTGGAACCTCGATCATGTGGGGCCGCTGACGAAATGCGTCAAGGACGCCGCATTGATATTACAGGTTATTTCTACATACGACCCCGCCGACCCGACGTCCATAAAGATGCTCGCCGGCGACTTTCTCGGTCATCTTGTGGATGATATGGAAGGCAGAAGGATCGCCCTGGGCATTGGTGATTACATCGAAAGCGCAGACCCCGAAGTATTGAGCGCTGTATGCGAGGCCGCGCAGGTATTCAGGTCCATGGGGTGCCGTGTGCAGGAGGTGGACGTGGACTGGATGCGGAGAGCAGCACTCGCCAACACCACAATGACGCGTGCCGATGGGGCTGCCATCCATTGCGACCGCCTGCAGGAACACCCGGAAATGTTTGGTAAGGATATCCGTCGCCGGCTGGAGGAGGGAGCGAAAACCACCTCGACAGAATACGTCCTCGCCCGGCGCACGCAGGTTGAGGTCAAGAAAAGATGCGAGCAGTTTTTTGAGTCACAGGATCTCCTGATCATACCTACGACTCCCATCCCCGCACCGCACATTGAAGGCAATGATGCCGTCGAGGAGGCAGCACGGCTCACACGCTTCACCGCACCATTCAATCTTACAGGCCTGCCCGCGCTTTCCATCCCCTGCGGATTCACCAAAAGCGGATTGCCCATCGGGCTGCAGATCATCTCACGCGCCTGGGCAGATGCAAAAGTGCTTAATGCAGGCTATGCCTTTGAGCAGGTAACCGAATGGCACAATCGGTTGCCCGAAGTGTATTAAATTAATTTTCCAATAGGGACTGTGTTCCAGAAATTCAGCAGGTTATCATTTATGATGGCCTGCTCTTTTTTGATATAAAGCCATCTCCCACACGAAAAGTCTGCGAAGAGATACACGCTCAAAACCCTGGCTCTTGAGAAGCAAATCCATCTCAGAGATCGGATGAAGAAAGACGCGGAAGGGGTCTTTTCGAAGGTTTTGAAAAAAATTCAGCACCTTGAACGCAAGCCGTAAATACCCAGCCTCACGCGGGTACGTTAAGGCAAGCGCGCTTTTGCTATGCTCCGCAGCGGCTTTCAGAAGGCCGCGAAAATCGGGGTAACAGCAGACAACGCGGTCGAGCGTTACGATGTCAGCCGCGGGTAGATCACTGGCAACATCCGTGAAATCGGCATGAATAAAATTGACGCGGTCGCTATGCCCGCGCCGCGCCGCTTCCTGCTTTGCCTCTTTCAAGTAGGATGACGACGCGTCCACATGCGTGGCTTCACGTGCCACATCATTCAATAGTTCATGATGGATCACGCCAATTCCACCACCTACATCCAGCAGGGCAGAATTTTTCAGGCCCAGCGAACGAATGGCTTCCAGGATCAACCGGGTTTGCTTCGCCGGCCCCTTTCTATGATATTTTTTGACGTCTGCTCTCGCTTCCGCTTCGCTAAAGGCATTATCCGTAATCTCGCAGCAATTGCATGGCATTGTACAGCTCTTTCCCGTAGTAACAAGTCGTTACTACTTTTGTAACCGGGGCAACAGCTTCTCGTAATACTCCAACGATCCGGGATTGATCAACGCGTCCCTGTTGCTCACGACACGACCGTTGATGATATTCGTGACCGCGCTCTCGACCTTTTTCATATTCAACGTATAGGGAATATCCGGGGTTTCGAAGATCAGTGCAGGGACGTGACGCGGCGAGGCGTTCTCGCGCAAGGTCCTTCGAATTTTATCCTTCAACTCATCGGTCAGGGTAAAACCTGGAGCCAGTTTCACAAACAAAATCACACGTTGATCCTCATGATAGTTCTGACCCACTGCCAGGCTGTCAGCGACCTCCGGCAGCTTCTCCATTTGAGCATAGATCTCCGCTGTGCCGATGCGCACGCCGGAGGGCTTTAACACAGCATCCGAGCGGCCATAAAATGTGATCCCACCTGTATCGCTGTGGATCAACACATAATCACCATGCCGCCAGACGTTCGGAAACACATCATAGTAGGCATTATGGTATTTTGAGCCATGCGGGTCGTCCCAGAAATACAACGGCATCGAAGGCGATGGTGCTTCACACACCAGCTCACCCTGTTCGTCAAAAACGGGCTGCCCCTTCTCATTATACGATTTGATCTTCATCCCCAGTCCGGCGCTTTGCAGCTCACCCGCATAAACCGAAAGGATCGGGCTTCCCGCTGCAAAACAACCGTTGATGTCTGTGCCTCCCGAGATTGAATTGAAATGCAGATCAGGTTTTATCTCAGCATGGACATATTCGAACCCATCTGCAGATAATGGCGAGCCGGTCTGTGAAATTTCCCGCAGCGAGGAGAGATCATAATCCCTGCGTGGTGATACATGTTCCTTCTTCAGAAAGTGAATATAACTTGCACTGCATCCGAATACGGTGACCTGTTCATCCTGGATCAATTTCCACATTGTGCCCACGTCGGGATAATTCGGGTTGCCGTCATACAACACGATCGTTGCGCCGACCGCAAGCGAGCTCAACAGCCAGTTCCACATCATCCAGCTGCAGGAGGTAATATAGAAGATTCGGTCGCTGCGCTTGAGGTCCGTGTGCAGCAGCAATTCCTTCAAATGGTTGATCAGCACCCCGCCCGCGCCCTGCACCATGCACTTTGGTTTGCCCGTTGTCCCAGAGGAGAACATAATGTATAGCGGATGGTCAAAAGGCAATTGTTCAAACTCAATTTCAGGATTAACTTGTTTTGAAAGAAACTCAGCGTAATGAGTTGCGTTCGGGATGCGGGAGATATCCACCTGCTCACGCGTGTATGAAACGACGATCACTTTTGTCAACGAGGGAATCCCATGCGCCACTTCGGCGGCATGCTCCAATGTGTCGAATACTTTGCCCTTATAGAAGTATCCATCAGCGGTGACCATCACTTTTGGCTCCACCTGACCAAGCCGCTCCATTGCTGCGGCGGGTCCGATGTCTGTTGCGCAGGAGGACCAGGTCGCGCCGATGCTGGTCGCTGCCAGCATGGCGATCGCCGTCTCGATCAGATTTGGCATGTATCCAACGACTCGATCCCCCACGCCGAGGCCTGATTCTCGCAATGAGTGTGCGAGTCGTGCGACGGAATCATACAGTTCTGCATAGGTCATGCGTTTGGATGTTTGTGTTTCGCCCTTGAAAATAAATGCGAGTTGGTCATCACGATGGCGGAGGAGATTCTCTGCAAAGTTCAAGCGTGCGCCAGGGAACCAGTCCGCGCCGGGAAACTTCTTTAGATCAGTAACAACCCGATCGTACGGTTTGGATGCGATGATTCCGCTAAAGTCCCATAATGCCGCCCAGAAATCAGGAATATCCTCAACCGACCATTGATAAAGTTCGGCATAGGAACTTAAATTCAATTGATGCCGTGAATTGACATTGTTAATGAAGCGCGTAATATTGGCTTGTTGTTTGCGTTCTTCGGAAGGGATCCAAAGTGGAGTTTTGATAGCGTACTCCTTTCGGTTTGCTCAAGCCGCTGGGAGTAAAAAAAGATGCGTGACTACAACTCTTCTCGCCTTGGGCACATTCTGCAAATTATAAGTCAAATAAAAACACGAATGGAGTGCCATTCGTGTTTTGGGGAGATCAACTTTCAGTCTCAGTGCGCGTGGGCAGCGCCTTCTCCATATCAAACTGTCTTTCATTTGTGCTTCCTCATAAATATGGTTTGCAATAAAAACTAGTTTTCATATATTACTCCCAGAGTAAAAGTTTTTCAAGAGAAATTAAAAAGCCTGACTCATTTGAGCCAGGCATGGGATATCCAGTAAAAAGTTATTGCTGCAAACAGCCGATCAAATCCTGGACCACACCCTGCGGCTCAGACTTTGTCAACGCGAGCACAGGGACGGTTGCAACTGTGAAGATCTCGCGCGCATCGCCCACCTTCCAATGCTGCGGCAGGATTCCGACCCCATTGGATTCGTTCAGCAGCGCATCAGACATCCGCTGTGGATTCGACGCCAGCCGCGCAGATGACGTCACGCTTCTTCCCTCCATCACGAGCCGGTCAAACACCTCCTGCACATCCTCACCCGACGCGTACACCCAGACCTGCACCGATGGGTCACCCTGCCCCGCAAACAATGCGCGCGCTTCTTCAAGCGTCAGATTCTGCACGGGGCTTTGAGGATGTGTGACGACCAGAATTTCTTCCGTATCAATCTGATAAGCGGACGATGCAAGAACCCCTGGCTCACCCACACGCAAAATGATGTCGGCAGAGGATGGGGCGTCCACGCGGGAGAGTACGGATGTGCTTCCCGCACAGTCATATAACGGAAGCAGCCATGGCTCCGCAGCAGAAGTCGAATAAACGGTGACAACTTGAGGCGTCACTGGAGGCGTGCTCGCCGAGCAGGAGAAGAGGAAGAAGGAGAAAAGAAGGAAAAAAACAGTGGGAGGAGATCGCTTCGCAACGTGCGCCCGCAACGGCATAATCATCACCAGTTCTTTAATAAGGCAGCCACCAGTTTCACGCGCTGAGGCAGACTCTCGGCAAAGATGTATTCACGTTCCGAATGATAGCCTTCCCCTACTGCGCCCAAACCGTCAAGCACGGGGATGCCAAGCGGGGCAACGAAATTCGCATCGGAACCACCGCCTGTGCCACCCGCTTTGAGTTCCATGCCAATACCCGCGGCGATGGACTTTGCTTTCTCGAAAGCGGCTTGCATTGTCTCATCAAATGGCATCGGCGGCCGATTCAAACCGCCGCTGACTTCAACGGAGGTACCATCCAGAACGGGTTTGAGCTTTTTCATTTCTGCTTCGAGCCATTCCCATTCACCGGGCTGCATAACGCGCACGTCCACTTGGATCATGGCTTCTTCAGGGACAACGTTCGAGACCGTACCACCCTGTATCACACCAACATTGAGCGTAGTTTGTTTTGAGTAATCCGTTAACTTTTGAATGGCGATGACTTGATGAGCCATTTCCTCGATCGCATTGAGTCCCTTTTCGTGGTCACCACCGGCGTGTGCGGCGCGCCCCCTGGTTTTGACCCAGAACTCGCCCACCCCTTTGCGCCACGTCTTGAGGGAGCCATCGAGCAAGGCAGACTCGAGCACCAGTACGAGCGCTGACTCCTTCGCCAGCGACTGGATCCATGCACGCGACGTTTCACTACCGATCTCTTCATCGGAAGTGCACAATAATGTAACAGGGCGGGTCATTCCGTTTTTGCGTGCTTCCTCGATTGCAGCCAGACCGATCACGATGCCCGCTTTCATATCGAGGGTGCCGGGGCCGAAGATCCTGCCGTCAGCTTCGCGGTAGGGCATTTTGTTCAATGTGCCAGGCGGGAAAACAGTATCCATATGGCAGAGGAGGAGAATGCCTTGATCGCCGCTGCCCCACCTTGAGATGACGTGGTTCCCCGTTTCAGCATTTTGTACGATCTGCACATCGGCGCCAAGTGTGCGCGCTTCATTTGCCACGATCGCCCCGACACGGTCCACACCAGCCTTGTCATGCGAGGGTGATTCAGTTTCAACGAGAAGTTGGAGGAGTTGTTTGAGTTCCATGGATGATCCTTGCTGCTGCCTGGAGCTACTCGACAACCAGCATTTCTATATTATCTAAGAAGAAACACAACGGTTCCAACCACTGCGCAATATGCGGCAAAGACATACAGAGAGCGCTTGCTCAAATAGTCGATCAGCCATTTGATGGCGAACCATCCCACAACCGCGGCTGTGACAAATCCCATCGCGAGCAGGGGCAGGAACTGACCAAGATTGGACATCTGGATGACATCCAGCATCTGGTAGCCGCCGGCAGCAAGCATTACTGGAATCGACATAAGAAACGCAAAGCGTGCCGCGGATGGACGGTCGAAGCCACGGAACATGCCGGCGCTGATGGTGGTCCCGCTGCGAGAGGCCCCGGGAAAGATTGCAATGATCTGCATGAAGCCGATAAATAATGCATCAAACCATGTCATGGAATTGAGCGAACGATCCTTTTTTGTGAGCCATTCAGCGAGAGTGAGCAACAGGGCGGCAGCGAATAGTCGAATGGACGCCTGGAGCATGGGCTGTTCAAAAAGTGTTTCAACTGTATCCTTCAACAGGTAGCCAGCCAGAAGGGCAGGGAGAGTAGCCAGAATAATGTAAAAACCCAGGTTTCTCTCAGAGGTCGCATGTCGAAAGTCCAGCGTGGCTCTGGCGATGGCAAGCAAATCCTTCCAGTAGAAGGCAAAAAGTGACACCAGCGTTCCAAGTTGAATAACGACTAGAAACGAGAACATCGCATCATCTGCAACCAGGCGGAGCAGCTCCTGTCCTATAAGCAGGTGTGCAGTGGACGAAACGGGAATGAACTCGGTCAGTCCCTGAATAATGCCAAGTAAAAAGGCGTGAAATAAGGTCATGCTTCTCCAATGCTATCTGAGGTTTTGCCAGCCATCCAGGTATTGAAACTTGCTTTCGAAATTCTTTGTTATCCCGAACTGGCCATAATATATTACTGTATACATTAAGCTTTCTCCGATAAACCCTTCCGGGAGGATATTTCCCTTTGAGCCATCGATGTTCGATATGACACATTCCCTTCGGGTAAGAACGTCAATGATCAGGAGCAGGTAGAGCTTCGGTGGATTGCCTTCAAGAGGCTCCTTCCATTCCTGAACGGCCAGAAAACGCGATTCCGGTGACCAGATACAGACCCTTCCGAAAACCCGGTTCTCAAACACATGCGGAAAACTGCTGATAGACAGGGAGTAGTAACCGTGATCTGGTTGAATTTCACCCAGGTATGTCAGGACAGCACTGTATTTCTTATTCGGAGACGGAAGCATAAGTGGTTTGAACATTAAATCTCTTTGGTATCTGTCCATTCGAGTAAGGGAATTACGCGCTGGACGAAATGGTGGTGAACACAGTCAGGAAACATCCTGTGCTTTGTTCACCACACCCCTCTTTGCATTATTTGACCATTGCTTGAGTAATGTGGGTACACGCGATTCAAAAGTCCCATCTGTAACATGGATCCTAATTTGCTCCATCAATCTTATCAGTGCCCGGAGATTATGGATTGAAAGTAGCGTCCCTGCCAGTAACTCTTTGGCAACAATTAGATGACGGATATATGCCCGCGTAAATGTTCTGCAGGCATAGCAGTCACAAGTTTCATCGATGGGTCTTTCATCCCGGGCAAATGTCGCGTTCATCATGTTAAGCCGCCCTTCGGGCGCGAATGCGGAGTGATGGCGCGCGAGACGAGTGGGCAATACACAGTCAAAAATGTCGATGCCGCGCGCCACGCCGTTGATCAGGTCTTCGGGTGTCCCGACTCCCATCAGGTAGCGCGGTTTGTTCTCCGGCAATAGCGGGGTGACCACGTCGAGCGTGTCATGCATTTCCTGTTTAGTTTCGCCAACCGAGAGTCCGCCGATGGCGATGCCGGGCGTATTGAGAGAAGCGATGAATTTGGCGGAGGCAGCTCGAAGGTCCGCTTGAACGCCGCCTTGTACGATCCCGAATAAAGCCTGGTCGGGACGTGTCTGTGCCTGGAGGGAACGTTCCGCCCAGCGGTGAGTCCGTTCCATGGCAAGCTTGCTGTACGCCTGGTCGTTGGGATCAGAACATTCGTCGAAGGCCATGACTATGTCGGCGCCGAGGTTTTCCTGAATCGCAATGGACTTTTCGGGAGTGAAGCGATGGGTTGAGCCATCAATATGACTCTTGAAGGTCACGCCATCATCATCGATCTTGCGGGTTTGAGCGAGCGAGAAGACTTGAAAGCCGCCCGAGTCGGTGAGCATGGGACGATACCACTGCATGAACTTGTGCAAGCCGCCCATGTCGCGCACGAGTTCGTCACCGGGTCGCAGGTAAAGATGATAAGTATTGCTCAACACAAGTGAAGCGTTGATATCCTTGAGATGTTCAGGGGTGAGGGTCTTTACCGTGGCTTGTGTACCCACAGGCGCGAAAACAGGTGTGATGAGTTCGCCGTGAGGGGTGTTAAGGACACCTGTGCGAGCGCAGTTGTTTGTGGAGGTGATGGTGAATTCGAACATCTAAGGAATTATAACGGGGGATGAGGAGGATTAGAGGATTAGAGAATTGGAGACTCGCTTCACCCATCATTTGAAGGTGATCCTGTTTCGACGAATGTTATCTCATTCCCTGTTCCATCCGGATATATGAAAGGTAAGTATTACAGTCCAAAGAATCACAGAGATTAGAAGAAGAGTTAAAAGACCAAAAGAATTTTCTATTCCTAATCATGGTTTAATAGCAATCATTTCTTGTCAAGATCATGCTTACATTTATCAGTTGGAGTATTAAAGATGGTGAGAAGCAAATTATTTTTCATTGAGGGTTTAGTTCTAGCCTAGAAGGTATTATTATAAAATCATCTGGAATATCACCACCGCCTTGAGCAATTTGATTTACTACTAGTGAGTATTCTTCATCATATCTTACTGTAAGGATAGCAATTATCGCCAACTCGTTAGTTGCTCCTTCCCAATTGTCTCTTGATTTTTTCATATCACCGTCACCTGGTTTTATTGGGACATCGATTGCCATAAGATCACCTTCTTCAATATTTTCTAAAATTTTTTGAGCAGAAACTACTTGAAATCCCTTCTCACTTAACTCCCCACCTATTTTATAATTATAATATGCATTCAGATCGGCCCCATTTTTACCAAGATCTTTTCCTCCAAGTATTAATCCAAATTTGATCATACCGCCGTTAGCATCTCTACAAACAACTGGTAGGATAAGTACTTCTCTTTCTTTTTTGTCTTGCGGTGGACCCAAAGGAATTGTCATCCACATTGCATTTGCTGGATTAGTAGCTCGTACGTGTAATATCGCATAATGAGTGTTTGATTGGGTGTAGTCGGTACTAAATATTACATCAGGGGATTTTACGCATTTTTCATCTTTAGGTACTAAATTGCCAAAATCACGTTCAAGTTGTTGTTGAGGAGTTAATTGTTCTGTTGCTGTTGGTTTTGGAAGATTTGTAGAGGTTGGAGTTACTACTGGGGTAGTTGTTGAACTCGGCACAGGCATAAGTGTTGACGCCGGAGCAGGAGACGGACTCACGCTATTGCAGGCGGTCAGTAAAGTAAAAAGTATCCATGAGATAAGGGTTATCTTTTTCATAGAAACACTCCAAATTTTCCTATTTCAAATTATCTTGCTCTTGACACCTTTATTTTACTTCCATCTATGCTTTCATTGAGTGACGATAATTGATTCTATTTCGAGAGGCGTTATCTCACCCTCGGCACCGCCCGCCAGGGCAGGTGTGTTTCTTGACCGAGGCCGCGAAGCGTCCTCAATGACGTGGGGATTGCTTCGGCGAACGAACATCGCCTCACAATGACAAATTATGAAGCTGTAGCAAACAGGCATTTGAGATAGGCTCCCTCTTTAAAACTAATGGGATGATCGAGGGCGTGACCGGTGCGTTCAAGCTCTGTTAACTGACGACCTGCTTCTTTGGCTGAATGATGAATGGATTCAAAAAAGGCGTCGGCATCTACGCGGCTGGAACAGGAGGCTTGTACGAGCGTGCCGTCATGTCGCAAAACGTCCAATCCCAGGCGGGTCAGTTTGCGATAGGCAGATAGTGCTGACGTAATTTGTTTTTCGCTTTGGGCGAACATGGGCGGGTCAATGATGACCATGTCAAATAAACGTTTTTGTGATGTCATATCGGCAAGGACTTCAAAGGCATCTGCGGCTATCGTTTCATGTGGTACTTCCGCCAATGCGTTATGCTTCATGTTGCGGACGGCGGCCTCGAGGGCGGGCGCGCTGACATCCACGCTGACAACTTCTTTTGCACTGCCACGCGCCGCGTAGACGGAAAATCCGCCAGTGTAGGCGAATACATTTAATACAGATTTATCCCTGGATAATTTTTCAACCCTTGCACGGTTATCACGTTGATCGAGGAAGAAGCCGGTCTTTTGCCCGCGAAGTGGGTCAGACTCGAAGATGAGTCCATTTTCTTTAAACAGGATCAGGTTTGGGGGCCGCGAAGCGTGAAGCGAGAGCGTCATCCCATCGCTTAAGCCATGTAAAAATTCAGTCTGCTTTTGCACGGAACGGTTGAGACGCAAGATCAAATGCGTGGCGGGGCTGACCAGCGCCAGCGCGTCGCAAAAATCTTTTAGATGGGGAATCCAGGCGGGGGTGTAGAGTTTAAGGACGAGGGTATCGGCATAACGGTCAAGCACCAAGCCGGGCAAGCCGTCGTTCTCGCCGTGGACAAGCCGATAGCCGGTGGTATTTTTTTCATCCAACGCTACGCGCACGCGGGCAGCGTTGACAAGTTTATTTTGAAACCAATCCGCGTTGATGGTTGCGGAGTCGCGCGATTGCAGGATACGCACGCGGATCGCAGACGTGGGATCATACAAACCGATCGCGAGAAAGCGGCGCTTGTCATCAAAGATGACGGCGAGATCGCCGGGCGCGCCCGTGTGACTCTGCTCGGTGATGGATTGATCGAATACCCAGGGATGCCCTTGCCGCAACGCACGTTCTGCAGATGGACTAATTCGCAACGCGATCCGTTTCGCAGACGGGCTCGGAAGTTGTGACAGGGATGTGTTGAAGTCCATTGTTGGAGGATTATACAGTAGGGCGAACTCGCTTCTGCCTCGTCGTAGAATCATTTGAGACACATATTTGAATGATAGAATTAGCTTATGACGACTCCTACCCAGCTCAAAATGGGATTTGAAGGTATCGAGGAAGTTCAACAGAAAAAAAACCCTGAACTTTCCAACGGTCGCGCTAATAAGCTAGACCCACAAGACCGAGCCTTTCATGATTGGTATCGATTTGTTCTTTCGTTTCCTCCACATTTGGTGCAAGATTATATTCAAAAATTCGATTTGAATCAAAAGAGCGTGGTTCTTGATCCATTTTGTGGGACAGGCACGACACTGGTTGAAGCCAAATTAGCAGGAATGTATGCAATTGGGCTGGAAGGAAATCCATTTCCGTATTTTGCGTCATCCGTCAAAACAGACTGGAATTTAAATGCAGATGAATTATCAGCTCGAGCGCGGCAAGTCGCGGAAAAGGCACTTGCGATTCTCAAGTCACAAGGGATTGACGACAATCTCTCGTTTAGTGATCTAAAAGATTTAGAACTCAAAACGCTCTCTCCTGAAACTGAAAAACTGATTCTGGCGAATTCAATTAGTCCACTTCCATTGCATAAAACTTTGATTTTGTTTGAGTGTTTGAAGCAATTTGAAAATGAGCCGTTTTATCGTCATGCATTGCTGGCTTTTGGTAATGCTTTGGTTTTCAAAATTAGCAATCTGTATTTTGGCCCAGAAGTCGGTGTCAAGAAACCAAAAGCAGATGCGCCTGTCATTTACAACTGGCTCTTGGAAATCGAGAAAATAGCAAATGATTTGCGCCAAATTGCGGGAAAGACCTTTCCCGATGCAAAAGTCCATTTAGCAGA
>JANMSY010000557.1:0-2022 GCA_031389865.1 Anaerolineales bacterium
TTCCATTCGGAAATATAATGAAGTGGATGCAGATTTTGCCCGCGCAGAAGGCGAGGGTGATCTGTCTTTGAATTATTGGCGTGAGGCACACAGGAACTATTTTTCGCGCGTCCTTCATAAAATAGGCAAGGAATTTTCAGAAGATATGCCGCTGGTGTGTGAGAGGTTTCACTTAATTTACAAATAAGGTTATTTCCATGATGTGACACTTAAGTTTTGCAATCACACAGCTATGATTTAAAAGGTTTGACGTTCTAAAATATTAACCACAGAGACACCGAGGCACGGAGAGATCAAAAAGATTCTCAGTGTCTCCGTATCTCAGTGGTAAAAATAAAGGAGAAATAATGCCCTACCTCGCATCAGAAACCCGCTACGACTCCATGACCTACAACCGCACCGGCAACAGCGGACTGAAACTCCCTGCTGTTTCGCTTGGCTGGTGGTACAACTTCGGTGGTCGCGACACGCTCGAAAACGGACGCGCCATCGCCCGCCGCGCCTTCGATCTCGGCGTCACCCATTTCGACCTGGCCAACAACTACGGTCCGCCTCCTGGCACGGCAGAGGTCACGTTTGGAGAACTGTACAAACAGGATTTCCGCCCGTATCGTGACGAACTCGTCATCTCCACCAAGGCGGGCTACGACATGTGGCCTGGCCCGTATGGCGAATGGGGTTCGCGCAAATATATGCTCGCCAGTCTCGACCAGTCCCTCCAACGCATGGGGCTCGACTACGTGGATATCTTTTACAGTCACCGCTTCGACCCTGAAACACCGCTTGAAGAAACGATGGGCGCGCTCGACTCTGCCGTCCGCCAGGGAAAAGCCCTTTATGTCGGAATTTCCTCCTACCATCCCGACCAGGCGCGGCGCGCAGCACAAATCCTGCGTCAGATGGGGACGCCCTGTCTCATTCACCAGCCATCGTACAATATGTTCGACCGCTGGATCGAAGATGGGCTGCTGGATGTGCTCCTCGAGGAGGGGATCGGATGCATTGTCTTCTCGCCTCTCGCGCAGGGACAGCTGACCGACCGTTACCTGAAAGGAATCCCCTCTGACGCGCGTGCCAGCAAAACCGAGCGCGTCTGGCTGACTCCTGATGACGTGAAGTCGAATCTGCCCAGGGTAAAACAACTCAACGAACTGGCGAAAGCCCGCGGACAGTCCCTCGCCCAAATGGCGATCGCTTGGACACTGCGCAAGCCTGCCGTCACTTCAGCGTTGATCGGTGCGAGCAGCGTTCAGCAACTCGAAGACAACCTGGCCTCATTGAATCATTTGAATTTCAGTGATGAAGAGTTAGATCAGATAGAATCGATATTGAAAAGTTGATGTCATTGCGAGCCTATGGGAAGCAATCTCCTATGAATCGGTAAGAAGCGCCACACAAGACTGATCCGTTAAGCAGCAGATCGCTTCGCTCGCAATGACATGAAAGGTAAATGATGGGATTCCTCAAAAACTTATTCAAAGGCACACCTGCCAAACCTGAAAAACGATATTACACATTTCAGGTGAAATGCAATCGCTGCAGCGAGATTATCGAGGGCCGCGTGGACCTGGATAACGATCTCAGCCTGGAATTTGAAGATAACCGCAACGTCTATTTTGTTCGTAAAGTAGTAATGGGAAATAGTTATTGCTTCCAACAGATCGAAGTGGAAATGAAGTTTACATCCACGCGTGAATTGATTGAGCAAGAGGTGAAGGGCGGAACGTTTGTGAAGTAGACGATAGACCAGGGACAATGGACGATAAAAGCATGGTCAATGGTCTATCGTCTATCGTCCAAGTGAGGCAACCATGCAATTCTCCTCTCCTCCGAATCAGCAAGCCTATTACGAACAGGTATGGAATCTTGTGCGCCAGATTCCGCGCGGAAAGGTTGCATCCTATGGGCAGATCGCGCTGATGCTGCCACCACCCATGGGCGTTGAGTTTGAAGCATACAAGGCATTCAGTCCACGCTGGGTGGGAGGCGCGATGGCAGCCTGCCCCGATGACGTGCCGTGGC
>JANMSY010000610.1:0-4410 GCA_031389865.1 Anaerolineales bacterium
GTTGTTTTCAAATGGCAAAGAAGAAGAGCGCACTCGCAAGTAAATTCGATGAGGCCGCCTCTGTCGAAGGCAATCGGGAGTTGTTCCGTTTGTACGAGGAGAAGGTCAAGAAGGTGATTGAGAGGGTGTGGGAAGGTTAACCACCATGTCGTTGCGAGGAGCGTTCTTCAGCGACGAAAGAACCCCCTGTCACAAGTGGAGATTGCTTCGGGCAAAGAACAAGAGCGCCCTCGCAACGACATGCCAAGAGCGCGCCATTGTCCACGGCAATCGGGAGTTGATCCGTTTGTACGAGGAGAAGGTCAAGAAGGTGATTGAGAGGGTGTGGGAGGGCTAATTATGTCGTTGCGACCTTCGGGAAGCAATCCCCTCTTACACGGGGAGACATCGTCCCCTTTGGGGATTGGTTACCCTACGAGTACGATGTCGCAACGTGCGCTCGAAACGACATGCAAACGCCGTCGCGGCGGGAGTTACAGTCCACTACGGGGGAGGAATTGCGCCCGTTCTTTGGGCGGACGTTGTTACGGTCCATGCTGCGACCAGCGGCGACTGAAGGCGAGCGAAGCGAGGGAATTTCAAGGAGGAAAGAGCTGACAGGTTCACCCTAATGGGCACACGTCCGCGACACCATTCCCAACTCGCATTGTTGTCCGTGCAACAGTTGCGATAGACTCGCGCCAAGATAAACCCTGTCAACTCTGGCAGATCGAACTCAATCACTCACCATCACGTAGTCGGTAAAAGCAGGGTCAGGGAATCCCTCAACGAAGGTGGCGAACTTTTCCCAGATGGGGTCCACGTTGCCTATCAGTTGCTGCACATCCTCTGCTACGCCCCAAGCATCGCCGGCAGGCGGATAAATATGGTCCCGCCGCTCCACGCTTTCCAGTTCGATGAGCACCAGGTATTTTCCGCCCCTCTCACCCCGGTCACCCTTGAGGAGACGGACAGTTTGTCCGGGCACCTTGTGGTAGACAGGCAAAACATCTGTCTTAATAAATTCTTCAAACTCCTGTTCGTTCACACCGGGTTTCAGTTCAACGGTATGCATTCCCAACACTTTAGCCATCAAATCCTCCTTATAAACTCATCATCGATACGCATCTCTACCGTTAAAGTATAAGACTTTGCCTATAAATTGCAATTTTAGGAAAATTTTCACGAGGGATATCCATATATACGTTTTCGACTTCGAGTAAAATACCCTCATCATAATAAATTGGGATATTGAAGGTCAACGCGCTGCGGGAGCCCCACAAGGGGATCATATCCGTGCTGCGACCATCGGCGACCGCAGGCGAGCGAAGCGAGGGCGTTTAAGGGAGAACTATGATGTCAAGAAAAAGAAAAAAGAAGGGTGTCAGTCCAATTCTAGAAGACTTGGCTGACAAAGTAATTTCGAAAGGAAAGATAGAAAAATTCCTGTTTAACCCAAAAGGGGAAATAAGCATGTCGGCTGCCATATCGCAATTGATTGAGCCATATAAAGGCGACGCACCTGACTACAATTCCTTTAATAACCTGGTTACTTTTGCGTGCATTGCGTGGAATACTTCTATTTTGCCTGAAAGCGAAAGGAATGAGGCGCTTGGTAAAATGGTGGATGTCATTCCTGGAAAGATGGAAGATCGTTTTGATACATTGGCTTTACTTACAGAACTTATGGAAAGAAAAAGAAGGTTATTTCATGATGTTACAAGAATGATTATGGAATACAAAGTAACCGATCAGGGAGATAATTTCCATATTGCGGTTGCATCCACACTGGATAAGAAAAAAGCGTAAAAAAATAATCTACAAACGCGGCTGGCGTCCCGCAAGGGGACGATATCCGAGCTGCGACCATCGGCGACTGAAGGGTGGGCGTCTAAGGGGGAGTTGTGACCCGTTTCCCACCCCGCTTGTTATAATAAACAAAAAGGAGAAAACATGAGACCGTTATTATTTCTTGTCGCTGATTATGCAAACATCACGCGTGAAGGAAAACTTAATGTGATGGGCATATTCAATGATATTTATGCCACTAATTTTCCAGCCCGTCACTCTTCGATGCATCTCGTTGCAAAATTAGGTGCTGAGCTCGGCGAATATGGTCAAACGCGAAACTTCACGGTCAAACTTCTGGATGACGACGGCAACCAAATCATGGATGTAACAGGACAATTTCAAGTGCCCCAAGGTGAGAGAGGCAGGAAGCCAGAGGTAAACATTATTCTTGAACTGAAGGATGTAGTTTTCCCTACATCTGGGGCGTACCAGTTTGTCATACTTGTAGATAAAGATCATAAGGGCGATTTAAGCCTATACGTAAATCAATTGGAAGCACCCAAAGCAGCGGTGGAGTAATTCCATGGCTTCCAAAGCTGAGAAACTCCTGGAGCGAATGCGGAACTCTAAATCAAATTGGAAAAGGGCAGATCTCGACAAGCTTTATGAAGGATTTGGTTTTATCATTTCACACGGTGCGAGTCATGATATTGTTAAACATCCCGCTTTTCCGCATGTACGGGCAACTCTTCCACGTCATCGAGAACTAGCAAAGGGGTACGTGGAATTTGCGGTAAAATTGATTGATAGATTATTGGAGCTTCAAAAAGAAAGCGAAGGATAACGATGGATATACGCGCAAAAGCTGAAGAACTGGCAAAGCGTCCATATTTAATTATGACCTCCCTTGAGGAGACAACAGACGATCAGCCAATTCATTTTGCCCGCGTTCTTGAAATGGATGGCTGTTTCGGGCAAGGCGTAACTCGTGACCAGGCTATTGACGATTTGAGGTCAGCGATGGTCGATTTTATCGAAAGCCTTCTTGAAGATGATTTGCCTGTGCCTGATCCCACAAAAGTGTCTCCAACGATTGGAACCTCTACTCAAGGCGTGTTTACATTTGTTGCTCAAGGTAAAAAGCTTCAAAAACAAAATGAAAACTATCAAGATGATTACGTTTTATTAGCTCAAACAAGCTAAGACCACGTTCTTATAACTGCCTCTCTCCGCATAGAGAGGCAGTTTTTGATTAATGGAGAATATCGGTTGGTTTACAATGAACATTCGCAATCTACAGATTCAGATAACCGTACAGCGGCGCATTGGGACGTATCTCGATAGCTTCCCGCTGGCGCGGAACCTTCGGCAAGCGCGGCTGGCGTCCCACAAGGGGATTGCTTACCCTACGGGTACGATGTCGCAATGTGCGCTCGCAATGACATGCAACGTATTGAGACCAAGCGCGCCATGGTCAACGCGTGGTTGATGGTCCGCTCCGGATGGCATTTTAGAGATATTTTGTAGTACCATTTATTCAATCCATTTGTCGGCGCAGTTGGCAACCTTATCAACCAGGAGAATCATCCATGGAAGTCACAACCCAGAAATTCCCGCATTTTGAACTGCTTTCGATCACAGGTCGTGTGGATAGCGTGAAAGCTCCACGGCTGGAGCAGGCGCTTCGAGCTGTCATCGGCCGCGGAATGTATAAACTGGTGATCGATATGAGTCAGCTGGAGTATATGTCCAGTGCTGGGTTTCGTGCCCTGGCAGAAGCGCAGCGGCAGGTCATGCACCACAACCGCGGCGAAGTGGTGCTGACGCAGGTGCCCGGCAGTGTTCTTGAAGCCCTGTCACTGGTGGGGTTCACCGAACATTTCAAGATCATCGATCCCGTGGCATCCGCGCTCGAGTATGTGGAGAAGTTGTCAGCGGGCGCCTCCAGACGTGATGCCTAACCAAGGAGTACCCCGGTATGCTGAAAAGAATACATACGATACACGGTCCCATCGAGATCGACTCGCTGGGTCTGATCCTTCCCCACGAACATCTTTTTACCGACCTGCGAGGACCCGCGGTCCCTGGTTATGCCCGGGCTGACCCTTCTGAGGTGGTACGGGTGGTGGAGCCTTTTCTGGCGGAAGCCTCTGCTGCGGGTGTCACCGCGCTGGTGGAGTGTTCGACCGTGGGCGTGGGACGGAATCTCGCGGTGTTGCAACGCCTGGCAGACGCCACATCCATTCACATGATTGCGCCGACCGGCGTCTATCGGGACGCCTACATTCCAGACTTCCTGCGTGAGGTCAGCGAGCAGCACCTGGCTGACCTCTGGACGGCAGAACTGACCCAGGGCATCGAAGGGACTTCCATTCGGGCAGGTTTCATCAAGCTGGCGATGAGCGATGATGGACCCACAGCCCTCGAGATCCGAAACCTCAACGCCGCGGCCCGGGCAAGTGGGAACACCGGCGCAGTGATCGCCAGCCATACGATCGGCGGAAGCATTGCCAAAAGGGAAATTGATGTTTTGGAGGAAGCGGGTCTCGATCTGCGCCGCTTCATCTGGATCCACGCCCAGACGGAACCGGACATCTCGAAGCTGGAGGAAGCCGCACGCCGCGGCGCATACGTGGAGCT
>JANMSY010000624.1:0-5726 GCA_031389865.1 Anaerolineales bacterium
CCGTGAGAACCTCATCTTTTGGGGACAGATGTATGGCTTGAGCGGCAAGTCGCTCCATAGCCGGGTCGATGAAGTGCTGGAGCAGATTGGTTTGACAGATAAAGCCAGGAACCGGGTCAAGACCTATTCGGGAGGCATGAAGCGCCGCGTCAACATTGGTGTGGGGTTGCTCCACAAGCCGCGCCTGCTTTTTATGGATGAGCCCACAGTCGGCATCGATCCCCAATCACGCCGCGCCATTCTCGATACGGTCAAAGACCTCAACAAACTGGGTATGACCGTTCTGTACACCACCCACTACATGGAGGAAGCCGAAGAGCTTTCCAACCGGGTTGGCATCATTGATCATGGAGAGCTCATTGCCATCGGCACGCAACGCGAACTCACGCAACAGGTCGGGGAGACGGAAACCCTTATCCTGCACATCGGCGAGAACGATGACTCAGAGGCGCTTGCGAGATCGCTGGATAGCGTGAAGGATGTCCTCGAAGCCAGTGCAAGCGAGCACGCGGTTTCCATCATTGCACATGAAGCGGAGGATGTGCTGGCGGCCGTGGTAACAAAGGCAAATGAACGCGGCATCAAGATACGCTCGATCGATATTCGTGAGCCAAACCTCGAAGCCGTGTTTTTGCACCTAACAGGCAGAGCATTAAGAGACTAACAACGGACTCAAACGACTCCAGTCGTTTGAGGCAAAGTCGGGAGACTTTGCAATCCGAAAAGAGATGATATGCGCAAACTTTTTCTCATTAGTATCAAGGACCTCAAGCTCATGTTCCGCGATCGCGCCGCGCTGACCTTCATGCTGCTCGCACCGTTCCTGCTCACCATTGGCATGGGCTTCGTCACGGGTCGCTTTAGCGGGAGTTCCAGCGGGCTTTCAGACATTCCTGTCATTATCGTCAATCGGGATAACGAGCAACTGGGCGACGCGCTGGCGGATGTCTTCTCTTCGGAGGAGCTGGCGGATTTAATGGAACCCACCGCTTCCTCCGACCCCGAGGCGGCCCGCCGTCTCATTGACGAGGACCAGGCTGCGGCCGCGGTCATTATCCCCGAAGGCTTCACCCAAAGCATCATCCCCGCCGAAGGGACAATGTTCGACGCCAGTTACGTCCAGCCCGAACCTGTGCAAATCGAAGTGTATACGAACCCGTCACGCCCAACGAGCGCGGGCGTGGTCAAAGCCATTGTGGACGAATTCGTCTCCCGCGTCGAGGAGGGGCGCACAAGCGGCATGACATCCATCGTGCAACTCATGTCGGGCGGTTTTATCAATCCGCAAAATGCGGAAAGCGAAGCGCGCGATCTATTTCAAGATGTGGATCAAACCGAATCGACTGCCATCACGCTCAGGAACAACCAGGAAGGTGCTGATGCTGTTGAGTTTGATATGCTTGCCTTTATGGCGCCCGGTATGGCACTGCTATTTCTGATGTATACCGTCTCGTATGGCGGGCGTTCCATTCTCGCGGAACGCTCACAGGGCACTCTGCCGCGCCTGCTGGTATCACCCACATCCACAGGACAGGTGCTCGGCGGAAAGGTGCTGGGGATCTTCTTCATGGGCGTCGCACAGGTGGGGATTTTGATTTTGGCAAGTACCATCTTCTTTGGTGTGAAGTGGGGTGACACACTGGGTTTGGCAATTTTGATCCTTGCTGCCGTGTTTGGCGCGACAGGCTGGGGAATGCTGATTACCGCCCTGGCACGCACACCAGCACAAATTGGCAGTATCGGTTCCGCGATCATGCTTATCTTCGGCATCCTTGGTGGAAGTTTTATTCGTCTCGAGCAAATGCCCCCATGGGTGCAGGCTGCCAGCAGGATCACTCCCAATGCCTGGGGACTCGACGGGTTTACCACGCTCGCTCTCGGCGGTACGTTATCCAGCCTGATGGAACCCATTATGGCTTTGCTGATCATGGGAACATTATTATTCGGGATCGCGGTTGCGTTATTCAGCCGAAATGGGGTTATGCAGAAATGAAAAAGATATTTGCCATTGCATGGAAGGACGCCATCGTCCGATTTGGGAGTTCTTCGGAGCTGCTCTTCTTTGTTATCCTGCCCATCGTATTTACATTCCTGCTGGCAGGCGGGACACCTTCGGGGGATGAAGATCCGCGCATCTGGTTGTTGGTAGTCGATGAAGCCAACACTTCGATCTCTCAGCAGATTATGGATCAATTGAACAGTTCAACCGCCATCCGTCCCGAGCTGGTGACGCGTGAAGAGGCGCAGAGTCAATTCGATGACCGTAGCGCAGATGCTGTCTTTTTTATTCCTGCGGGAATTAATACCGAGTCGCTGCAAAACGGCTCCGCAGAAGTGGAATTGCTCCAGCAGCCGAATAACATCAATGCAACGGTGGCAGAGCGCGCTGTGCTGACCGCCATCCGTCGTGTGAGCAGTTCGATCTCCGCGGCGCAGAACGCGGTCCGTCAGCGCGAGTCCATGCAGCCATTCGCTTCCGAGGATGAAAAGCAGGCATATTTTGACACTTCACTGGACCTGGCCCAATCCATTCAGGAGGACGCGCCCGAACGTGTGGCCAATGTCGAAGGTTTAACGGAGGATCAGGTTGACTATGATCCACGCGCCAACTCGTCCGCGGGACAGTTGATCACGTGGGTGTTCATTCCGCTATTCGGGATTTCAGCATTATTTGCATACGAACGCCAGCAGGGGACACTGCGCCGCCTGTTAACCACTCCCGCCAACAAAGCGACATTTTTACTCGGCACGATCTTTGGTCAGGTGGTGATGGCCTTGATTCAGATGTCACTGCTGGTGGGGTTTGCCATCCTGGTAATGGAATTAAATTGGGGACGGGAGCCCGTGGCGTTGTTCGTCATCCTGCTTGCGTCGGCGTTGGCTGCGGCGGCATTCGGCACAACAATGGGAACTTTTATCAAAACGGAGGGTCAGGCAGGCGGACTCAGCATCATGTTCGGCATGGTCTTCGCCCTCATGGGCGGATGCTGGTATCCGCTTGAGTTGTTCCCGCCTGCGATCCAGAACGCGGTAAAGATCCTGCCCACTACCTGGGCCATGCAGGGATTGCTCGATCTGGTGCTGCGCGGTGGAGGATTGCAGGATATTCTCCCGGAGGCGGGAGTCCTGCTTGGATTTGCGGTGATATTTTTCAGCGTGGGCGTTTGGCGGTTCCGCTACGAGTGAGAAATAGTACTGGAACGGAGTCAAAGAGAAGTCCCGACTCGTGCGGGACTTCTCTTCTATTGAGCGGGTCGTAATGCAGGCTGCGGTTTTTCGCGCGGAGTGAAGAAAAAGCCGGCTGGCAGGTCCATTGGGTTAAATGCCTGCCCGCTTTGCACATCCGCCAGTGAGACGTAATAGAGTTCAATGCCGGTCTCTCCAGATTTTTGATAGGCAAAAAAGAGGTACTTGCCATCCGGACTCCAACGGGCATCGCGATAACAACATTCGCCCTGTATGGGGTTGAGCTTGAGCGATTCCTTTGTCTCAGTGTTGTAAAAATACAGGTTACCAAACCCATCATTGCGAATGGAATCATTCAACAGAAATTGGTGTTCGCCATCCCAATCATAGCTGATGATCCGTTTCGTACTTTCCTTTTCAAAATCAATATGGGAACCAGGGATTCTATCCCGGCGTACCAGGCCAGTGGTGGCGCAATTGGGTATATCCACATTCAGGAGGAAGATCTGGTCGGAACTCACGAATCGCGTATCGATTACCTGAGCAGCGAGCTGGGTATTGTCATCAGACCAGCGCACATCACGGAATGGAAATTGATTATAGAAACAATTTTGCCTGAGTGCAATCAGGCTGAATCTTGAGGTGACACTGTTCAACACATCCAGGTCGAACGGGAGTATGTTCAGCGTGCGCTGAATGCTGATGGCGACAAATTTCCCGTCGGACGATACGCGGAATCCCTCCAGTAGTTCGTTTACATTGAAGCACACAATTTGCTGGGACAGATTGGTTGCCGAATCCAGCAGATAGGCACAATTGCGGGACATATAGATCAGCCTGCCGCCTTCGATCCAGTGCAGGTTTGACTTGGGAGAGTTATCTGTTCGAATCAGAGACAGTTCACTACCGTCTGAATTCATCAGATAAATATCATTCCCAGTCACGAGTGCAATTCGATCTGCATTTCCAAGCGGTGGAATGGGCGTTGGCGTTTGCTGTACAAGCGTCGCGGTGACCGTAGGCGTCAATGCTGGCTGCGGCGTTACTGTCAGCGTTGGAGGAGTGATCGAGGCTGGGGCCTGCGTCTCTGTTGAAGTTGCTGCAGGAATGGAAAGAAACGGCAGCTGGCCGCGAAACGCGAAGATACCAGCCAGGGCAAGCAGTAAAACCGCACCTACAGCGACCAGGCTACATCCGCGCGAGGAGCGGGCTGATTGTTGCATGCCAAGCAATGTTGTGGAGGTAGGCAGTGTCCGTTCCTCCCCGAACGCGGCCTTGGTCAGGGCGCGGGCCATATCCACTGCACTCTCATAGCGGTCATTGCGGTTCTTTGCCATTGACTTCTTAACAATGGCATCCACTTCCGCAGGCAATTCAGGGTTTATTTCCAATATCTCGGGAACAGGCTCGGAAACATGTTTGACGAGTACGCCAATGGAGTCGGCTGCCTGATAGGGCTTCTCACCCGTCAGCATCTCATACATGATCACGCCCAACCCATAAATATCGGAGCGATGGTCCACAGGCAGACTCTGTGATTGTTCAGGGCTGATGTATTCGGGCGTGCCAATAAAACCGTTCCCGCTGTTTGTGCGAAAGGTATCGGCGATCAGCTTGGCCAGGCTGAAATCGGTGAGGTAGGGATTGTTATGGTTATCGAAAAGGATGTTATCGGGCGTCAGGTCACGGTGAACGATGCCCTTTCGGTGGGCATATTCCAGCCCAAGGGCAACCCGTTCGAGGATGTCCGCGGTTTCCTGGAGCGACAATTTTCCGTTCCCGATCCAGCGGCGCAATGACCCACCAGACATGTAACGCATCACATAATAAGGCTGGCCATGCTCCTCCCCCACATCGTAGACCGGTACAATGGCAGGGTGCTCGAGCAGGGCGATCATTTTCAGTTCACGCCTGAACCGAGCCAGGATCTTCAAATTGCGCATCATTTCGATGGGCAGAACCTTGATCGCCACCTCACGGTTGAAACTGGGGTCAAACGCCCGGTAGACGGTCCCCATCTCTCCGTGCCCCAATTCCTCCTTGATCTTATATCGCCCGATTTTGTCAGGATGCATGAGTCAAGTATATCAAAATACCGCTGTAAACAGCGTTGGACAAGTTGTGCAAAAAGGCACAGTCCCCTTTACCGAGGACTCTTCTTTTACCTGCACAATACATTTGACGAAATATGGATCATTTCGGCTCACCGATGCCCATACTCCAATTTTGGCAGGGATTGCAGATACACCCAGACCGCCTTTAGCTCATCATCACTCATGAACTTATAGGATCCCCACGGCATGAACTCAGCACGCAGTTTTCTGCCTTCCGGCGTCACACCTGTGCGGATGGTACTGATAAACTCGTCGTCCATCCACAAGCGCAAAGCAGAGCCAGCGCCGAAAGTCAGGTTCGGTGCCGGAGGCCAGGTGGATGGGAAGCCCGGAATGGGTCCGCCGGACATCGTACGCCCATGACAGACTTTGCACGAATACGTGAGATATTCACCGTACTCTGGCGTGATCCCTGCTTCGGGCGCA
>JANMSY010000674.1:0-9589 GCA_031389865.1 Anaerolineales bacterium
CTCCATGATTTTGAGCGAATGCGTTGAACTCGAGTCATCATAATCATCGTACGCGATCCACGCGCCATCTGGCGAAGGAAAGAACATGGACTTGAGCAGTGGTGTTTCAAACATGGGCTGCACATGCCCGTCGGTAACACGGACCAGATAGACGGTCCCATCACTATCAGGCTTCCCGGAGCGAACGATGATGTTATCCGTAATCCAGCCGTCCATCACATAGGGCCTGCCATCCGCGGGCAAGTCACCCGAACCTGTGAGGTTTTTTGGGTCAGACCCATTGGGGCGGATCACCATCACATCCTCGCCGCCAAAACCATCCTGCTGGCGAAAGGCGATCCACTCACCATCCGGTGACCACATCGGCGGATCGATATAGGCATATTCCCACAAGGGAGTCCAGGTCTCGGCCGCGGGATCGAACAGCCATAATTTATATGGGCCCTGCTCCGCATCGGGATAACCCATCGCGGCAACGTTCCCATCCGGCGACCAGGAAAGGGTGGACAACCCAACCGAAAGAGGGAATGGCACTCCGACATATTCCAACTGTGGACATTCCGCCTCACCCACAACACAGCGGCCTGGCATGCGCACCAAAGGTATCTGTTTGTTCGTTGAAGTAGCCTTGTGTGATGACTGGAAGAAGTACAGCTCACCCAGCGCATCCCTTCCGGAGGGGACATCTGCTCCCGTTTCGACAGGTTCACTCCCCTGCCCGCTGACATCGCTAAATTGCGGCAGCGAGGCGGGATTCCCAAAAAGTGAGACCGCAAACACATCATCGAAACTCACCAGATCGACCACTGCTTCGCTGCGAATAACATCGCCGCCTCCCTTGTCGAACGATTGCATCTTCAAAATTACGGCTGTCCTGCCATCCAGCCACATGCGCCAGGATGGCAGATCGCTTTGGGCATATGTCCATTCGACAACGAGCGCTTCACGGTCTGCCACAATTTCTGTTGCAATGGTGCGGAATGTTCCTTCGTTCTGTGCGAAGTCTGAGGTGAAGGCCAGCTGCGAAAGCGGAGTTCCCATCTGTCCCCACAACGGTTGAGGAAAGGCATAGCCGGGCTGCAGAGTTGGAACGTATTGACCCACCTGCTCAAATTCAGGCATGGGATATGACTCACTTTGTCCGGTCGCCAGATCCATCTTCAGGATGGTCGTACCATCTGACGTGAGGAATTGTTGCGCCGCGCCATCCGCGGGACCACTCACCACGCGGAATCGATTCGAGGTCAGGTCGATCCAGACCTGCTCGCGAGTAGTGGTGGTTTGTGAGTCAGTCCCTTCCATTGTGTAATGGGTGACTGTCCCATCCATCCAGATGGATTTCCATCTGGATGCGCTTTCGAGCATCGCACGCTGGATCTCCTCTGAAGTGGAGCTCAACGAAAGTTTTGGCTCGGAAGTTGCAGCTGAACCCGGAAGGATCGATTCTCCCACCGGTGTGGTTTCCACATATATTTCCAACGTGCCGCAACTGGAAAGAAGCACGGCACTCAGCACGAGTGCAATGAAGGCTCTATACATATTTATCCTTGTATTCAATGATTATGAAATACGTACGGGATGTGCCATCTCGATGACATAATTGGAGGGTAGCAATTCCTTATACCCCTGTAGGGTGGAGCGTATTTGCTGGCGTGCGCGTGCCAGGCGGCTTTTCACCGTCCCCACCGGGACACGTGTGGCAATGGAGGCTTCTTCATAGGAGAGACCTTCGATATCCACCAGTACAACCACTTCGCGATACGCAGGCGTTAACATACGCAGGCAGTGCTGAATGGCGCTCTCCAACTCATACGAGTCATATTGTTCGTCGGGAAGTGCACCCGGGTCGATCATCCATGCCAGATCTTCCACCTCTTCCCCATTGAGGTTGAACTGTTCCAGCGGAGTTTCACGCTGGCGGCGTTTGCGGCGCATTTCATCGTAACAGGCATTGACTGTCACGCGCGCCAGCCAGCTCCGCAGCGAGCCGCCACGAAATGTGCGGAACTTGCTAAATACGGAGATCAGCGCCTCCTGAACTGCATCAGATGCGGTATCTTCGTCGTTGAGCATTCGCAAGGCAATTCCAAACAGCAGGTTCTGATAGCGAAGGATCAAGGCGTTGAAAGCTTCCAGGTCCCCATGCTGCGCGGCGTTGATCAATATATTTTCGTCATGGACTGAGTATGTGTATTCCATACCTATACTATACTCCCCGGCTGTTACAAGGCTGTGTCTAAGATGTCACAGTTCTGTAACCCCCATTTTGCGCTTTTTTACCGTCCTTCCGGTAGTCGAACTGTAAAGACCGTTCCACGTGGGTTTTCCTGGCGGCTTCGAACAAAGAGCTGTCCGCCGTGCAGGGTCACGATACGGTTCACCAGTGCAAGGCCCAGCCCGCTTCCCTCGATGCCGCGCGCATTAGAGCCGCGATATAGTTCCTCAAAAATCTTCGGCAGATCTTCGGATGCGATTCCCGCGCCTGAATCGGCCACTTCCACCAGGACCGCTCTCCCATCCTCCAGGGCGCGGACCTCCACCGGCTCATCCGCAGACGTGAATTTAAGAGCATTTTCGACGAGGTTATACAATGCCAAAACGAGCAGGTCACGGTCACCGATCACCGAGGGAAATGGCGATGGCACCCGGGTGATGAACAGGCTGATGTTGCGTCCCTCATAGGCAGGGATGGTTCGGGCTGCGTCCACCACATCATTCAATAGATCAGGCATATCAACGGGCGTACGCTCGATCTGGCGTTCCTCCAAATCGGCGAGTTTGCGCAAATCTGTTAACAGCGAACTGAGACGTTCCTGGGCACGTTTCGCATTTTCCCCGGCCCGGATGCGTTCATCCTTCGATTGCGCCTCCTGCAAATTCACCAGCGCGGCGCGCAGCCCGGTCAGCGGATTCTTCATTTCGTGATCGAGCCGCCGCAGGAAGCGCCTGCGTCCCTGCTCGGCTTCACGGATGGAGTTTTCGATCGAACGTTCGGCCCTGCCCGCATTACTGATCATGCCAGTCCAGATCGCCAGCAGGAAGAGTGTGATGACAATACCGGCAATAAACAGCACCATTCCCACGTCAATTTTGAAGACCAGAATAGGAACAGGATTCCACATCCGCTGCGCGAACATCGAGGCGACGGCTCCCATGAGGAACGGCACCCATGCCAGGGCAAGGAAAATCCAGCGCTTCTTGATCATAGGCCTCGATGATACCAAAAGAAAGCGATTATTTGTCTGTGGGTCTAGCCCCGCTTCGTCACGGGCAGGCGAATGGTGAAAACCGTGCCACGCGGCTCTGCCTGGCTGCTGCGCACATGGACCTTTCCATCATGAAGCGCAATAATACGTTTAACCAAAGCCAGCCCCAAACCACTTCCTTCCGTACTGAGGGTATTCGAGCCGCGATAGAGCTCTTCGAAGATCTTGGGCACATCCTCCTCGGGTATGCCTACGCCTGAGTCTGCCACTTCAATGACCATTGCCTGTCCATCCTCCGATGCACGTACCTCCACGGAGTCTTCGGCAGATGTGAACTTAAGTGCATTTTCGATCAGGTTATACACAGCCAGAACGAGCAGGTCACGATCTCCTGTCACAGATGGGAATGGCGATGGCACCCTGGGGATCAACAGGCTGACTTCGCGTCCATCATAGGCTGGCAGCACATGTGCCGCATCCACAGCATCCTGCAGCAGGTCCGGGACATCCACACGTGCGCGCTCGATGGGACGCTCACCCAGATCGGAGAGTTTGCGCAGGTCAGCCAGCAAACGGGAAAGCCGCGCCACTG
Organism: Anaerolineales bacterium; assembly: GCA_031389865.1. GTDB lineage: Bacteria > Chloroflexota > Anaerolineae > Anaerolineales > Villigracilaceae > Defluviilinea. The sequence goes on from JANMSY010000674.1 coordinate 3,799, forward strand.
CGCGCCCGGCATTCTCCACCGCATGTTGACGTTCGTCTGCAGCCTGTGACTCCTGAAGGTTGACGAGGGCGGCGCGCAATCCCATCAGCGGATTCTTGATCTCGTGATCGAGACGGCGCAAAAAACTGCGGCGGCTTTGTTCCCCTTCACGCAGGGATTCCATGATCAGTATCTTCGCCTGCCGAACACTGCGGATGTCCCAGTAGTAGAGGAACACCAAAACCAGGCTCACGAGAAAACCAAGCGCAAAAGCAAATAGCGCCCACTGTCGAACGACTCCCCCAAAAACAAACGCGGCAATTCCCAGGTCGGTTTGAAAGAGGACAGGTAATTCCGGTTGTAAAAATGATTGGGCCAAAATCCCTGAGAGCAAACCCACCCATAACGGCAGGGATAACAAAAACAGATTTATCCACCTCTTTTTTTGCATAAAACCATCTTACCCCTCTGCCTCAACATGCGCAATAAACCGATAGCCTTCACCGGAGATCGTCTCGATGAAGCGCGGTTTGGCTGGGTCATCGTCCAGGGCACGGCGCAGTTCTGCCATGCGTGTGTCCACGGTGCGGGTGCCGGCGGGGTATTCCCAGCCCCACACCGCCTCCAGAAGCCGCTCCCGCGTAATCGCTTCATCAGGATGGGTCATCAGGTATTCAAGAACTGCCAGTGCCTTGGGAGTGAGGTCAATAGTTTCCCCATCCAGGGTGGCACGGCGCGCACGCCGGTCCAGTGATAGATCTGTGGCAGTTAACAACCATGCGGCAGAAAGGGAACGCTCACCCGGACGGGCGCGCCGCAAAACTGCGCGGATGCGGGCAAGGAGCTCATGCGGGTCAAACGGTTTGTTGAGGTAGTCATCCGCACCCTCTTCGAGGGCGAGAGCGCGCTCTGAAGCCTCGCCCACTTGAGTGAGCAGGATCGTCGGTGTCCATATGTGAGAGCGGCGCAGCCTGCGCAGGACTTCACGACCATCCATGCGCGGCATGAGCACATCCAGGATGATGAGCTGCGGATGATGCGCCTGGGCTTTTTCCAACGCGCTCAGGCCATCGGAGACAACCAGCACATGGAAGCCAGCGCGTTCAAGGAAGGGCGCGAGGCTATCCGCGATGGTTGGGTCGTCATCAGCAAGGAGAAGGGTGGAACGTTCAGGAGACATGGTCGAAAATGTGCGCTTTGTTTTCGCTCGGCACGAAGAATGCCGAGGAGAGAAAAAGCCTGGCCCATACGGACCAGGCCCATCGTCCCGAAATAAAGCAGACGGTCAATCGCTACGGATAGGAAGTCGGTGGCGTAGCAGTCGGAGAGCTTGTGGCTGAAGGGGTGGATGGCGTAGCAGAAATGGTGGCAATCGGTGTGGACCCTGTTGCGCCCGCACGATAAATATGCGGACCCACCCACATGGCCCGGTCACCCGTCGCAACACCCGCCGCAAGGACTGTCAGGATGAACTTGACGTCTTTACCAGCCAGTGAGCTCAGGTTAACATCCATTGAATAATATCGACCTTCGTACCTCTCCAGGAATGGACCCCAGAACGTTTTGATGGGATCATTGCCGGTCTGGTAATCAAGGCGGAACGCAACATAACAGTTGGTGGCGCCGCCTTCACAGTTAATGATCGAGCGGAAGCGGTCTCCGTTCTGCACTCGAAATGCAGGGTAGAAGCCTTGAATATATCCATTCTGAATATTTTGAGGGAACGTGAGAAGACCCATGCGCGTATCGGTTGCGCCCGTTTCGAGTTTGGGACTGTTCACCTTCATCACAAAGCCCTTCGCATCACCATCGGTTCCCGGGCACGTCAAAGCGCCACTAGCGCTGAACCAGGTAGCTGCACAGGCATTTGCAGCAAAGTCATAGGCATTGCCGCTGATCGGTCCCGGAGTGGGTCCCGTGGGTGTTGCAGTTGGAGTTTTGCTGGGTCCACCCGGTGTGACAGTGGGCCCGGATACTTTGATATCCACCCACCACGGCTTGTTGCCTTGTGCACCAATACCGAAGGAAGTGCCATTCGCGTTCTTGAACATCCAGTAGCCGCGATAGGAACCGGCGGCCATGGGTGCGGTCATGTTGATCGAAATATTAACCGTCTGACCTACGGGGACATTCTGCGGGAACGCGGCAGAGGCTGCGGCCCCCATCTGTTCACCACTGAAGAAGACCAATTGATAGGCCGTGGTCCATGGGCAGGTACCCACATTCTTCAAACGCCACGTCTTCGTAAAAGTGGCACCCGGCGCAAAGACTGTGCCATCGGGCACATTCACATCCGCGACGAATTGTGCCTTGTCACAGGAGGAAGGTGCAACCGTGACCGTCACCGGACCGGGGGTCTTGCTTGGGGTGGTAGTTGGCTGTGTGCCGGTGGGAGTCACAGGCGGAGGAACAATTCCTTTGCGCGTGATGATCGGGTTACCCCATAATGCACGGTCACCCGCAGGTGAACCATACGCAGAAATATACAGGATGAACCTGACTTCCTGTCCCGCCAAGGGCGCAAGGCTAATATTGGCATTATAGGTCAGGCCTTCAAATCTCTCCCGGAAGGTCCAGAAGGTTTTGATAACACCACCAACTTCGTAATCAAGTCGATAAGCCACATAACAAGTGGTCGCGCCGGATTCACATCCGACCGTTACTTGAAAACTGTCGCCGCCTTCAACCTTGAAGGCCGGATAACGACCCTGGATGAATCCATTCGTAATGTTTTGTGGGACAAAGAGCAAACCTGGCTTGGAGAGTTCCACGCCGCTTTCGAATTTCGGTTTGTCCTTCGTTATGACAAAGCCTTTGGCATCTCCCTCGGTACCAGGGAAGGAAAGTCCACCCGCCCCGCTGGACCAGGTGGCATCCTTCGCACTCGCCGTGAAGTCATATACGACACTTCCGGTGGGCGCCGAACTCGTCACATTAATCTCAACCCACCACGACTTATTGGCAAGAGCGCCAATGCCAAATACTACACCAGATGCATTCTTGAATTTCCAGTACCCAATGTAATGGCCTGCAGTCGCAGGTGCGGTCATAGGCACTGACACGTCGATGGTCTGACCGGGTGGAATATTGGTTGTGGCTGCGAAAGGCACAGAAGTCGTGTTGCCCATCGCATTACCCGACTCGAACACCAGGCTGTAAGATGACGTCCACGTGCAGGTGCCAATGTTCTTTAAGCGCCAGGTCTTTGTGAACGCTGCACCGGGATCATACCTTGTGCCATCCGGAACAGTTACATCGGTAACGAACTGTGCCCGATCGGTACATCCCTGCGCGGCAGATGCCAGCGAAGGGGTTATCGCCGCGGGCACGAACGATAACAGCATTGCAACAAGCAAGAACAGAGATACGGTCTTAAATCGTGAATTCATAGCAACCTCCTCCTATCCATCCAATCAGTTATAACGCCAGAACGAGCACAAAAGTTCCGAAATCACCAACAAGTGACAGTCACCAATTGGTCTCAATGACTATACGCCTCTAGTATAACTTTTCTTTAAGGATTGTTCAATATCCTGGGCATGACTCTTTTTACTTATTATTTATAATGGAAGTATGCCTCGCACCATTTTACACATCGATCTGGATGCTTTCTTCTGCTCTGTGGAGGAAAACCGTGACCCGTCGTTACGCGGCAAAGCCTTTGCTGTGGGAGGCAAGCCTGACGAACGCGGAGTGGTCGCTTCGTGCTCCTACGCGGCACGGCGGATGGGAGTCCGTTCTGCGATGCCGATGGCGAAAGCGCTCAGGCTCAGCCCGGGGCTGATCATCATTTCGTCGCGTCACAGCCACTATAGCGATGTCTCGCGTCAGGTGATGACGTTCCTGCATGAGCAGACTCCGCTTGTGGAACAGATCTCCATCGATGAGGCGTTTCTCGATATATCCGATATTCGGGATGAACCGCAACGCTTCGCGCGTGGACTTCAGGCACGCATCCGTGACGAGTTGCATCTGCCCTGCTCGATCGGGATCGCGTCAAACAAGCTCCTGGCAAAGCTTGCCACCGAGGTTGGCAAGGCGCTCGCGTTGCAGCGAATAAAAGCGCAGAACCTGGCAGAGCCTCCCAACGCGGTGACATCTGTCCCCCATGGAGAAGAGGCGACGTTCCTGGGTCCGCTGCCCGTGGATATGCTGTGGGGCGTCGGCCCAAAAACATTCGCACGATTGACCGAACTGGGAATCCGCACGATTGGCGATCTGGCGAAATGGCCCGAGATCGAGTTGATCCGTTTGTTCGGTGAAAATGGACGCGACCTTGCACGCCACTCGAAAGGGATCGATGACCGCCCGGTCACGACCGAACATGAGACCAAATCCATCAGCCAGGAAATCACGTTCTCGAAGGATGTGCGAGACGATATAGTGTTGCAAAAAACGGTCCGTGAAATGTCTGCCGACGTAGCCATGCAATTGCGAAAAAATAATCTCGCGGGCAGGACCATCAAATTGAAAATCCGCTGGCCCGACTTTACAACACTGACACGGCAAACAACACTGAGCGATCCGACAGCTCAGGATGAAGTCATTGCAAAGACCGCCCTGGAGTTAATGAGAATGGTCCGCAAACCGAATCAAGCCGTGCGGCTGATCGGCGTGGGTGCCAGTGGATTGGGCGCGCCCATTCGCCAGCTTGGATTGTGGGACCTGGATAGCGAAAAAGCCCGTAAAGTGCAGGATGTGCTGGATGCCTTGCAGGAGAAGTACGGCAAAAATGTGATCAAACGAGGCAATGTGAGGTAAGACAGCGAAAGTCATGATAAAAGGACGAAATTCGCGAGCCGCATATATGTCATAATTTAGTTCTTGGTGCAAAACTCTCAAGATCAGCCTTGCGAAGGTTTTCAGCAAGCGCCGAAGCACCTTAAGAGCAACCTTCGCAAGGCTTTTGGGCGGCTTATATTTATGGAACATCAAAGGAGGCTGACATGGAAGTTCTTGACCTCAAAAAACAATTCAAAAACCTATACCAACCATCGGCAAAGAAGATCGAGACCGTGCAGGTTCCCAATCTTCAATTCGCAATGATCGACGGTGCAATAGAAAAAAACTCTGAGCCCGGCAGCTCGCCTGCTTTTGCGGAGGCAACCCAGGCGTTATACGGCTTATCCTATACTCTCAAGTTCATGCTCAAGAAACGCAAGGCCAATCCCATTGATTATCCCGTCATGGCGCTGGAAGGATTGTGGTGGGTTGAGGATGGGAACTTCGACATCCGCGTCAAGGACAACTGGGCATACACGCTGATGATCATGCAGCCTGACGTCATTACAAATGCGGTCTTCGAAGAGGCGCGTGAACAGGTCCGCAGGAAGAAAGGGGATGATGAAATGCTTTCGAAACTAAGGCTTGCGTATTTCGAGGAAGGCTTATGTGTACAGACCATGCATATCGGACCGTACGCCACCGAACCTGCCACCATTGACCGCATGCATGAGTATATGCAGGAGCATGGTCTGAAGGATAATGTCGGCCCAAACGGCAAGCATCACGAGATCTACATAAGTGATCCACGTAAGACTGCACCTGAAAAAATGAAGACGGTATTACGTCACCCTGTTGTGAAAATATATAATGCCCACGGTCACAAATTGCGCTTTCCCACCTTTGAAAAAGCGCAATTTGTGACCGCCCTGGGTATAGCATTCCGGGCACCCGCTGATATCGCCAGTTCCGAATACGATCTGCAGATGGAACGCTGTGGTTGAGAAGATTTAATATCCATATGGCGGTAAAAACCTTTCCCCCTTGCCTCAGCACCCGCTGGAATGCAGACATTCACAATGTCACCGAT
>JANMSY010000010.1:0-2960 GCA_031389865.1 Anaerolineales bacterium
GGAAACCAATTTGGAATCTCCTGGAAGGCAACTTCGAGCTACTCTTGGTCAACGCCCAACACATCAAACGTGTCCCAGGGCGCAAGACCGATGTGCAGGATGCGGAGTGGCTGGCTGATCTCCTGCAACATGGACTGCTCAAAGCCAGTTTCATTCCGCCGCTCGAACAACGCGATCGCCGCGATTTGACTCGCCAACGGACGCAATTGGTCCGGGATCGGACACGCGTCCTCAATCGAATTCAGAAGGTGTTGGAAGGGGCGAACATCAAGTTGAGTTCGGTGGTCAGCGAAATCAGCGGCGTGTCCAGCCGGGCCATCCTGAGGGAATTGGTGAAAGACCAATTGAACCCTGCTCAATTGGAAAGTCTGGTGCATGGCCGTTTACGTGAGAAAGTCCGTGAACTGGAGCAGGCTTTAACGGGACGCGTGCGCGCTCATCATCGTTTTTTGCTTGCCCAACATCTGGCCCATCTTGACTTCCTGGAAGAACAGGTTGCCGCCTATGCTCAGGAGATTGAACGTGTCACTGCCCCATTTGAAGAATTCATCACGCTCTTAGACACGATTCCGGGTGTGGCACGCACAACGGCTGAATTAATTCTCGCAGAAGTCGGAGCCGATCTGAGCCGGTTTCCAACCGCAGACCATTTGGCCTCCTGGGCTGGGCTGGTACCAGGCAACAATCAGAGTGCAGGCAGGCGTTTGTCAGGTACGATGCGAAAGGGAAGCCAGTGGTTGCGTGTCGGTTTGACCCAGGCGGCTCAATCTGCCGCTCGCCAGAAAAACGGTTATCTGTCCGCCCTCTATCATCGCCTGGCAGGCCGCCGCGGGAAGAAGCGAGCGACGATGGCGGTGGCGCATGCCATTTTGGTGATCGCTTATCACATCCTCCAACGGCGAGAGCCCTACCAGGATTTAGGTGCTAACTATTTTGACGAACGCCAGAAAGGTTCCACCGCCAATCGCCTCACTCGCCGTTTAGAGAAACTCGGCTACCGCGTCCTGATCACGCCACCAACCACTACCCCGCTACCTGTTTAGTATCAGGTCTTATTTTCTACTCAGGTGCGGTGTGTCCTTCGGGAGGATGACATTTTTGAGACAAGTTCTAGTTTGAATTGAGATCATAGTGCTCGCATACGATTATTCCTGGGGTTGTGCTCAACTTCAGCGAGTCCGAGCGCTTCTAATAAGGGAGGCAGGTACATACCGAAGCGACCACGCAAACCCTTCTTTAAGCCATACCAGCCTCCCACAGGATTTTTCGCTGACCGTCCCCAGGCTTCAACTGTCCCTTCGGCTGCGGGTTTTTGCTCGTCGGCGCTGCCCAGCAGCATCCAATCCCCATGGGCTTTAAGCATGGTATGCAAATCCTCGATACAACTGAGATGGTAGCGAAGTTCGGTCTTTCCGACCACACAAACCAACGCGGGCGGAGTGGCTGTCTCGTCACGGTACATTTGATACTCAGACGAGCCGCTGGGTGTTGTCAATTGCCACGGATTCTCTTTGGTTCCAGATCCCTTTACATTGGTAGTTGGCATGATCGGTCCTCCTAGCATGGTATATTCTGTTTGAGTAGGATAACGTATTGATGTTCCGTATGATAAGAATCGTACCCATAACGAAGATGGTTCCTACGGACGTGGTGGCAGGCGCCGTGCTGAGCCCGTCGAAGCATCGAGGGGTTGTTTGAGTCCTTGTTGAGTGAGAGCTTTGCGTAATTGCCCCATCCCGTCCTTCCCCAAATGCGGGCGAGCACCAAATTTGGGGAAGGTGAATATGAAGTAGGAATGATTATTTTTATTAATGCCCAAGTTGAAATTGTCCCTCCCCCGTTTTTGTCCCGCTGTTCTTCGCGGGGCACAAACGGGGGAGGTTAGGTGGGGGCCGATTGCCACGCTCTCAAAGAAGTAACCCTAACACAAAACACACTGCCATAGAACTCCGCAAGGAACCTACTCCCGCCGAGCGCAAACTCTGGTCACGCATACGAAACGACCAATTAGGAGTCACCTTCCGTCGGCAACATGCCGTTGGGAAATACATTCCCGACTTCTGTTCACCCAAAGTAAAACTCATCATCGAGCTCGATGGCAGTCAGCATTTGCAGCAGGAAAAATATGATCAGGAAAGAACAAAATATCTGGAATCGCTGGGCTACAAGGTCATCCGTTTTTGGAATAATGCTGTACTGAATAATATTGATGGCGTTATACTGGCTATCATTCATGCGATGGAAGACGAATCCGACAAAGCATGATACGGACGTGGCGGCGGACGCTGCTACCGTCCCGCAAGGGGATGATCCCGCAAGGGGATAATATCCGTGCTGCGACCGCGGGGAGAGGCATTTGGAGGTGAACTATGAGTGAATACCAATATTATGAATGGCAAACGATTGACCGTCCCCTGAATGCATCCGAACAACGAGACGTAGACGGGCTTTCCAGCCACATGGACACAGTCACGTCCACACAGGCTATCGTCACCTATTCATGGAGCGATTTCAAACATGACCCCGAAAAAATATTACTAAAATACTTCGACGCATTCTTGTATGACTCAAACTTTGGCGTGCGACGGCTCATGTTCCGTCTGCCCAAAGATCTTGTGGATGTTTCCTCCATCCAACCCTATCTTTTTGAAGATCGGATCATGCTTGAAGAACATGGTAAGTACTTCGTCCTCGAGATTCAGTTCAATGAAGATTCGGACTTTTTCGAATGGGTCGAATCAGACAGTGTACTCGGTCAACTCACACCCCTGCGCGAACAACTTCTGCAAGGTGATATGCGGATGCTGTATCTCGCCTGGCTCAAAGTTATTTCGATGGATGACCCCGAAGATCTTGAAGAAGAACCCGAACCGCCCGTGCCAGCAGGATTGAAAAAACTGAACGCTGGTTTGCAAGCATTTGCAGAATTTTTCGAGATAGACCCGCATCTTATCTCAGCC
>JANMSY010000016.1:0-5992 GCA_031389865.1 Anaerolineales bacterium
CTCCATCTACTCTGCAATTGATGGAGATCAGCAGGGCGAGGAATAGGGCCACGGCAACCCCTTTGGAATGCAGACGCGTGACGCGGCTATTTGCCAGGGTACTGATCCCAATAATGATCAATCCCCCGATAATGAAGCCCAGGCCGATCAGACCACCCGTTGTCATTCGTTCACCCAGGAAGAGGAACGACCATAGGGCCAGGAATGCAGGCGCGGCGCCGCGCGCGATCGGGTAGATCAGTGAGAATTCATTATCATGATACGCATAGGAAAGCGTGATGAAATAGAGTGCCTCGGCCAGAATGCTGAAGACCGCGAACTTCCACATTTCACGCACGGGTAAACCTGTAAACAAAAGGGTGAAAAGGGCGATGATGCCGCCGGTCATGACCATCCACCAGCTGGCGACATATTTATCCTTCGACTGTTTGAGAAGAAGATTCCATGTGGTATGGAGCAGCGCGCCGCCAAGCAGGAGCATAAGGGCAAGGATGGGCATAATGGGGGTGAATGTACCATAAAAAATTTTGGAAACAGGAGTTATTTTAGGGCGATTGCATCTTAATTCTATTTTTGTCAAATTTTTATAACGCTTTGTCACATCTTTGTTTCGCTCCGAGATTTTCAACTCTACAGCCGAAGATTCCGGAACGAATCGGATGTGGTACATAACCGAACAGAAGTTTTGTGACAAGCGAGTCCATGCAAACTGGGATCAACCTCAAGAAAAATTGATTCGGATTATGCTTTTACCTAATATCTGACAGTTTTGAATGCAAAATTAGATGCGATTGCCCTAGGAGTTATTTTGTAGAGAAAGTGCAATTAAGAAAGTATTGCATTTATACCGCCAAATGCTATACTCTCGCCATCTATTTCAACAAAGGAGATTGCTATGAAACCCGTTCGTCCCATATTCTTTTTTACTGCATTCGTATTACTTGTCGGACTGGCCTGTTCGGCGGTCAGTGGAGGCAACACACCTGCAGCACCCGTAGAACCTGCTCAGCCATCACAGGAACAACCATCACAGCCACAACCCACACAGGAACAACCCTCGCAGCCCACAGGTGGTGGGATAGACGCGGTTCGGGAAGCAACCATTCAGATCGAGGCACAAGGTACGTTTGTTGACCCGGAATTCGGTTTGCTCGTTAACTCAGCAGGGCGAGGCACAGGATTCATCATTGATCCATCCGGGATTGCTGTCACCAACAACCATGTTGTCGCTGGTGCAGCGCTTTTGAAGGTATGGTTGAATGGTGAGTCTACGCCAAGGAATGCGCGTGTCCTTGGTCTTTCAGAATGTTCAGATCTCGCTGTCATCGATATTGAAGGGGATAATTTTCAATCTCTTGGCTGGTACGATGGCACAGCGAAGACCGGGTTGGAAGTCTATGCTGCTGGCTATCCACTTGGTGAGCCACAATTCAATCTAACGAAAGGTATCATTTCAAAGGAAAATGCGGATGGTGAGACCAGTTGGGCATCCGTGGATCACGTTCTGGGTCATGATGCGACAATTAATCCTGGCAACTCCGGTGGTCCGCTGGTGGATGCAAATGGCGCAGTAGTGGGGATCAATTACAGCACTCTTGCCTCAGCAAATCAGTATTTTGCCATTGGCAGTGATATTGCACGCCCGATCATAGACAAAATGCGGGAAGGCAATGACGTGGATTCGATAGGTGTAAACGGCTCTGCCGTGGTTTCAGAAGATGGCTCAATTAGTGGTGTCTGGGTCTCTTCGGTCAAATCAGGCACCCCTGCTGATAAATCTGGCATACAAGCTGGCGACATCATTTACCAGTTGGAGGGACTCGTCCTGGCAACGGATGGCACGATGAAGGATTATTGCGATGTGATCCGCAGTCACGGTCCGTCAGATACGTTGACCATGTCGGTCATACGCTATGGCACCGGGGAACTTCTCGAGGGCCAGTTGAACGGGCGTGAATTGGCTGTGTCTGGTACTTTCGACACAAGTGGTGGTAATTCCTCGTCTGGAGGCGGTGGCGAGGCAGCAGACTTCTTTACCGAGGAATTTGAATCCGATTTCGTGGCTGATAACTGGCAATATTTCACGCTCGGTAGTGGTGACGACTCGGATCTGGTCATTCAACAGGAGGGTGATCACTTGTTATTTGATCTGGGAGATGAAGACCTGTACGTGTACTATATGTACACGCCATACATATATGAAGATGTCTCAATCGTGTTGAACGCTGAAAACCAGGGTCGTAACAACAACAACGTCAGCCTGGTCTGCCGCATGAATGAAGATGGGAGTCAATGGTATGAATTTAGCGTGGAAAGCGGAGGCGTGTGGTACCTGTATGCAGTGGATGGAAATTACAACATCCTGAGCAATGGTGGAACTACCGTTCTGAAACAGGGAAGGGAAGTCAATGAATATCGGATGGACTGCGAGGGCAATAGGATCACCCTGTATATCAACGGGAATGAGATTAAAACCGTCCCAGATACCAAATATGGTTTCGATGAAGGTTCTGTTGGCTTTAATATCTCTTCTCTCAATGTCCTGCCAATCACAGTGGACGTAAACTGGTTCGAGATTGCCACGCCCTAAGTAGCAAAGCTTTCTCAACTAAAAACATCCGAAGCACCGTTTTTTGGCGCTTCGGATGTTTTTTGGTCTTCAGCGGTGGTTAATACACAGGTATTCTTGCACCGCTAACTTTCGATGCCTCATCTGAAAACAGATACATCATCGCTGCGACGATGTCATCTGGCGTTGTGCCCTTGCCTTTATTCTCCACATCGATGGCATGCACTTGAATAATGTTTGCCGTAACGCCCTTATCCTTCAATTCGGCAGCTTGCGTGAGTACAAGGTTTTCCTGGGCGGCTTTGGCTGCCGTATAGATCCCCGCATTGCCGGGCGGGGTAGGGACAGTGGAAGCGGAGACGATGATAACGCGTCCCCAGCCATTTTTGACGAGATGTGGTGTGAAGGCCTGGAACAAGTGGAACGTCGTCCAAACGTGTTGACCGAGCATGAAGTCCAGATCTTCAACGCTGGCCTCCGTCAGGGGCTTGCCGCCCACCCAGCCGCCGACGAGATGAATGAGGGCGTGGACACTGCCGAATTTAACGGAAACAGCTTCAGTCGTGGAGCGAACCGCCTGCCCATCGCGCAGGTCAACCACTGAGGTGAAGAGTCGCTCAGCAGAGAGATTTAGGTCGCGGCTCAGGGAATCCAGTTTAGTTTGATCGTTATCAAGCAGTACCAGCGAGTGACCGCGCGCTGCAAATGCGTGCGCGGCCTTATTTCCCAGTGCGCCGGTCGCGCCCGTGATCACGATGACCCTGCTATTCATAGTTTACCTGGATCTGATCTTCACTCATTCCTTCCACGATCGGGAGATCAGACTGCTCGGGGAAATGCTCCTTACCACGGAAATCGATCATGTGCCCGGATTTCGCCGCCTTGGTCTCGAGATAAAAACGGTTGTGTTCATTGGGTTCCATAATGTGCGGAATACGCCCGGCGACATTGATGCCATATTGCGTGAGCTGGTTGATCTTCTTTGGATTGTTGGTCATCAACTGCACGGACTCTATTTTGAGCGACATCAACATGTGGGCTGCCACCGCGTAATCGCGTTCGTCATCGCGGAAGCCCAGCGCGAGATTGGCCTGGACAGTATCCAGCCCATCATCCTGCAAACTGTAGGCGCGGATCTTGTTAATGAGACCGATGCCGCGCCCCTCCTGACGCAGATATAACACGATGCCCTTTTCCATTTGACCGATCTTCTTTAACGCGGCTTCGAGCTGGTCGCGGCAGTCGCAGCGCAGTGACCCCACCACATCACCCGTTAAACATTCCGAATGCAGCCTTACTGGCACGTTCTCTGCGCCGATCACATCGCCCCTGGTGATCGCAACGTGTTCCTTGCCATCGCGGTTGTTCTCGAATGCCACAATGTGGAAATCACCAAACCGGCTTGGCAGTTCAGCCATCGCCACAATTCGCACACAGACCTTGTCCCTGCCCAAGCCTTCACATTCATGATCGCCTTCTTTTTCAAGAAGCAGATCGAATTTTTCATGCATTGTTGTTGTCATACTGACTTCTCCAAAATATAGTGTAGTAGAACTCCGCCGTCATCCCATGCTTCCGCGTTGACCCGCTTCAGCGGGATGGCCCGTTCTCTTTCCAGCCCCGTGCCTGCCGCCATGGTAGGGGAGTTTGCTCCCCCGAAGATCATCGGCGCAATGAAGGCGGTGATCTCGTCCACCAGCCCCAGCCGCAGAAGTTCAAAGTTTAGCGTCGCGCCCCCTTCGACCATCAGTCGTTCCACCCCGAGCTGCTTCAACGTCTCAAAAGCCTTCGACAAATCAACCTTTTCGGCGTCATCCACGTATACATCCACGCCGCGCGACTTTAATAGGGAAACGTGATGTTTAGATGTCCAGCGTGTTGTAAATATTACGATACTGGCAGGACCTGTATTAAGGAAATCTGAGTCGGGTTTCAGGTTGGCTTCGGTGACGATGCCCACTTTGATGGGGTTGGGGGACAGCCCGCGACTCACGCGTTCGGAACGCAGGGCCTCTGATTTAACGGTCAGCTTTGGGTCTTCATCGAGAAGTGTCTTGCCCCCTACCATGACCGCGTCGGCTTCGGCGCGCAGCCGGTCCACGCGCACCTTATCCCGTTCGGAGGAGATCGCCGAACCTCGGCGTTGGATCGTATCTATTTTTCCGTCGGCGGTCATTGCCACATTGATGTGCACATACGGACGATTCATTCTACAGCCCCTTTCACTTAATAAGAACGAAGGTAGGAGTTCAGGGTTACGTTGACAATATCATTATAGTTTTAAATCGTGCGTTTGGCAGTCACGTTTAAGAAACCCCCATCTGCTATAATTTTTACATCCCACATTCATTCCCGGTTTGCTGACGGAGTCAGTATGCGCAAAATGCTTTTGATCGCCACCGTCGTCCTGAACATCTTTTCCATGCAGGGATTTGTCCCTGCAAATCAAGATTCCGAATCAGAGATAACAATTTTAGACCGCGATAATCAGGCTACTACACAGATCACCGACGGGGACAGTATCCGCGTGCAGGTCACACTCTCCCAACCCATTGCACAGCAGGAAACCATTACATTCACCCTGGGCGAAACATCACTGCCGGCCGGTTCATGCGTGATCACAGGCGGAAATACATCCTGTACGACCGACTCATTCGCCTCTCTTGGCTGGTATTGGGATCCAAACGGCATCGCCCAAAATGCACGCATCGTTCAGGCAAAAAACGCCAGCGGCGCACTAGTCGGACAATCTGACCCCATCACGGTTGCGCCGCGGCCGGTAGTGATGGTGCACGGTTTTATATCCAACTGGCAAGCCTGGGATTTCTACCTTGGGCCGCAGGGTTATCTGGCATCTGTGGGCTTGCACGGATTTGCGATTGGTGACGGACAAGTGCCCGGCGTGATGAATACAGGTGTAATAACCAATCCGGTCGGCCACACGAACAGCATCGCACAGAACGCGGAAATCCTGGGTCAGTATATTTCGAATGTAAAACAACAAACAGGCGCAGAGACGGTTGACCTCGTTGTGCACAGCATGGGAGGTATGATCTCGCGCTATTACATCGACCGGGTCATGCAGGAGCGCGACGTTGCCCAGCTCATCATGCTCGGCTCGCCGATGGGCGGCTCCGATTGCGCGGTACTCCCTGCGGCGCTGGGATTTTTCCTGCCTGCCTCCATTGAGATCCGCGAGAGTTACATGCGCGGTGTATTCAACCAGCAGATCACACATCGCAAGGGAATTGAGTTTTACGATCTTGCCGGAACTGCCATCAACGAAGCCTTCAAATCCCCGTGCACCGATATTCCAAATGATACGGTTGTTTCCTTTGGGAGCATCAATTCCATCCCCCTGCAATCCTCCCAATTGGAAGTCATCCACAGCGACCTGACGCTGTCCGATAAGGCATTTGCGGA
>JANMSY010000065.1:0-19117 GCA_031389865.1 Anaerolineales bacterium
TTCGAGCACGTCCACTTCCTGGGCGAGGATCTTGTTTAATGCCTGCAACCGTCCACGCGCATCCAGCAGTAATAACAGGCTCTGCTTCGCTTCATAATTCAAGGCCAGTGACGTGGCGATCATATCTGCAAGCCAGCTGGGTTCCGAAATGTTCAACGCAAAAAGATGCGCTTCTTCCGGGATCGAACGGTCCAACTGGACGCAGCGTTCGAACAGGTCCAACACCGAGCGCATGAGAGCCTGCGTTTGACGGTCAGCAGTCTGAGGCTCCGTAACGACACGGGCGCGCACCATCAGGTACGGCTTCGTGCGGATAAACTCCACGATTTCCAAACGGCGTCGTCCCTGCACAAGCGCGGAGTGCGAGCCGTCTGGCATCTGCAACAGGCGTCCAACAGCCATCTCCACACCCACCGGCAGAAAATCATCCGGGCCGGGGTTATCCAGATCGGCATCGTGTTGCGTGAGCCCGATCACGGTCTGCTCTTTGTTCTGCGCCTCCTGCACGGCCAGCAGTGACCCTTCGCGCCCAACAAAGATCGGCGACACCATGCGCGGGAACACCACCAGGTCACGCAGCGGCAGCACGGCGGCTTCGATCATGCCATCGGCATCCGGCTCACGGTTGGGGACGCGGTACAACTCCTCCGTACGCTGCGAGAGCGTCAGGTCAAAATTATCTTCTTCTTCATTCCACTCTTTGGGATGACTCATTTTTTATTCCATGCTTTCATGACTTCCGCCGTGACGAACATGCTGCCAGCGGAGAGGACAATGCTACCATCATTTTCGGATAATTCCAGCGCGCGCCCCAAAGCGGCTTCCACTGGAGTGACCGCTTCCGACTCCAACCCGGCCTGATCCGCCAGCTCGATGATCTTCTCCGGTTCCAGTGCCCGCGGATGGTCAGCACGCGTAACGATCAGCTTCCTGATCTTCGGCTTCATCTCTGAGAACATACCTGGGATATTCTTGTCCTCAGACGCGCCGAAGATGAGATACACTTTCTTATCAGGGAAATGCTCTTCAAGTGTCTGGCGCAGTTTTATGAACGAATCCTGGTTGTGTGCAGAGTCCAGGATGACGGGCGGGTCTCGTCTCACCACCTGGAAGCGGGCGGGCCATTTTACTTCAGAAAACCCTTTTTGAATGGCAGCATCTGAAATCTCGATCCCGCTGGTTTTCAAGGCCGTGTATGCCGTGGCAGCGTTTTGGACTTGGTGTTCGCCCAGTAAAGACAATCGAAGATCCAGGGTTGAATGGTGAAGGTCGTTTATTATACGAAAGGACTGTCCATCAAGAGACCAGGTTAAGCGCTTAAACTTTACATCTTTCCCAAGCAAAGTGAACGGACAATTTCTCTCGTTGGCTACACGCCGTAAAACACCGAGTGCTTCATCGGCTTGAGGGGCAGAGACGACCGGCACACCTTGCTTAATAATGCCGGCTTTCTCACCCGCAATCTTGGAAAGTGTATCTCCCAACACTGCCATATGGTCATACGATAATGACGTAACGACCGAAACCCTGGGTGTGACGATATTGGTTGCATCCAATCGCCCTCCCAACCCGACTTCGATCACTGCTGCGTTAACATTGTTCCTTGCAAACGCTAAAAAACCAAGCGCGGTAGTTATCTCAAACGTAGTCAACTTTGGAATTTTCGCAACCGCGGGTTTGATCTCTTCGACCAGCTCAGTCATCTGTTCGTGCGAGATCGCCTCACCGTTGACCTGGATCCGCTCCACGTAATCGAGCAAATGCGGCGAAGTGTATAGCCCAACTGTATATCCCGCCGCCTGCAACGCGGAAGCGCACAACGCGGAAACCGAGCCTTTCCCTTTCGTCCCCGCCACGTGGATGATGGGATATTCCTCTTGTGGATTCCCCAGTTCATTCATCAACGCGAACAAACGGTCAAGGTTGAACTCGGCTTTGGCAAGCTCGGAGGAATGTTTGAGACTATAATCTACGAAAGAGTTGAGATAATCGAGGGCTTTGTTGTAGGCAATTTCAGTGTTAGACATGCGAGGCATTGTAAGACGTAATCCCTAATTCGTAAATTGTAAATTTCTTATGATCGCTACACTTACCATTCACCTCCATATCCCCACCTGTGCCTCCCTCAAGGAAAAACGCGGACGCATCAAGCCGCTGATCGCGCGTTTGCACCGCGAGTTCAATGTCTCGGTGGCGGAAATAGGATTCCAGGATCGATGGCAGGAATCAGTCATCGTCTGCGCGATGGTCGGGAACGAGCATGGGTTTCTCGAGTCCGCGCTGCAGAATGTGGCAAGGTGGGTGGAAGGTCATTGGACAGATGGGGATGTGATCGAACAGAGAATAGAAATCGTTTGAATGTTGAAACGTCATAACAAGGAGACAACATGGATTTGAGATTGAAGGATAAACGCGCGTTTGTAGCTGGCTCCTCACGCGGACTTGGGTATGCCACTGCACTGGCACTGGCAAAGGAAGGCTGTAAGGTTGTCATCAACAGCCGGGATGAAGAGAAGGTCAGGGCCACAGCCGGGAAAATGACCGCTGAAACGGGCACACAGGCGTACAGCGTCGCGGGAGATGTGAGCGACGCGTCCACGGCGGAGAGGCTGATCCAGTCTGCCATCGAATCTCTTGGCGGACTCGATATCCTGATCACGAATGCGGGCGGACCTCCCGCAGGATCGTTTGAAATATTCGACGAAAAGACGTGGCAGAAAGCAGTGGACACTTCCTTCCTGAGCCATGTCAGGCTGATCCGTGCGGCCCTGCCCCATTTGAGAAAATCAGATTCGCCCAGCGTGTTGACATTCACCTCGTATACGGTGAAACAGCCGCTTCAAAATTTGATCCTGTCAAATAGTATTCGCGCCGCGACCGTGGGCTTGACCAAGTCGCTTGCCATGGAACTTGGAAAGGACGGGATTCGTTTTAACTCCATCCTGCCCGGCTGGACGTTGACCGAGCGCGTCCAGCAGTTGATGGGATTACGCGCAGAAACCAATAAAACCACTGTGGAGGAGGAGATCACGAAGCAGATCGCCGATATCCCGCTGGGACGCATGGGGCAGCCCGAAGAGTTTGCGAATGCGGCTGTATTTCTCGTTTCACCCGCGGCATCCTATATCACCGGCGTGATGCTGAACGTGGACGGTGGGATTGTGAAGGGCTTGTTCTAGTGAAAGGATTTCGGTATCTTTCTTTATGGATGGTCTTCCTATTCTCAGGATGTTACGCGCGGGTTTCTGGAACTGGCACGGCACCGTCTCTGCCACAGGATACCCCAGCGCCAACATCCTTGTCTTCCACTGCAAGTGAAGCATATGATGTGCTGGTCAATTTTCTGACATTGCTCCACGCCAGGAACTACGCGGATGCCGTGCCGCTATATGGCGGAGAATACGAACAGCTACAGGTGTTCAATACCGAAATTGATCCGACGGATCACCTCGCACTGTGGACATGGGCTTGTGACAATCAGCTTCTGCAATGTCTGGAAGTGCGCTCGGCAACGTTCAAGGAACTGCGCGGCGACGCGTACATCTTTCAGGTAGAATTCAGCAACCCGGATGGCAGCCTGTTCGTGCTGGGTCCATGTTGTGGAGCGAACGAAACCGAAATGCCGCCTGTTTCGGAATTCGAATACGCAGTACGCCGAAACGCGGAGGGTACATTTGTCGTGATGAACACGCCTCCGTATGTACCGTAGTATACAAAGGATCATAAACTTAAGGAATCCATGTCAAACTCAACCTGTCTCAACTGTGGCACATCCGAACAGGAAAGGCCGCTCATCTCACTGAAATTCCAGGGTCAGGAACTTTATATTTGCCCCTCATGCCTGCCAGCGCTGATCCACAAACCATATCAGCTGGCAGATAAACTCCCAAACTTCACGCCACCTGAAAATCCCCCTGCCGACGATCATTAACTGTATCGATGAAGAATCTATCCTTCCTGGCGCGTACATCGATCCTCATCGCGTTCTTCTTCCTCATAGATAAGGTCCTGGCGTTCGTACGCGTGGGCATCATCTCGCGCCAGTATGCTGATTCAGTCGAACTGCTTGATACCTTCAACGCTGCCAATAACCTGCCGGACGTATTGTTTGCGCTGATCTCGGGCGGCGCACTCGCCATGGCGTTCATCCCGTTGATGAGCGAGTACCTCACCACCAAAGGCCGCGCCGCAGCCTGGGACCTGTTCTCGCGCATTGCCAACCTGGCATTTATTGTCACAGGTGTGGCAGCGGTGATCATTGCCATTTTTGCCGAGCAGATCGTCGGGGCAAGGCTGGGAATCGCGCCCGGCTTTGGTGAAGAACAGCGGAAACTCCTGGCGGAACTAATGCGTCTGAACCTGATCGGCACGATCCTCTTTTCGATCAGCGGCCTGATCATGGCCAGCCTGCAGGCCAACCAGCATTTTCTGCTGCCCGCGCTGGCTCCCACCATGTACAACGTCGGGCAGATCTTCGGCGCGATATTCCTCGTGCCACGCTATGGCATTCGTGGCCTTGTGTATGGAGTGATTCTCGGGGCGGCACTCCACCTGCTCGTTCAAATTCCCGCCCTGTTCAAATATCAATTCAAATGGACTCCCGCACTCGACCTGCGCCACACGGGACTCATCGAAGCGTTGAAGCTGCTGGCTACCCGTCTGCTGACGATGTTTGGGATCCAGTTGATCGTCATCGCCCGGGACAATCTCGCTTCACGGCTGGACCAGGTGGGCGCGGTGACGTCCCTCACCTATGGCTGGATGATCATGCAGGTCCCTGAGACGCTGCTCGGGACAGCCATCGCCACCGCCATGCTCCCCACTCTTGCGGAACTCGCCTCGCGCGAAGACTGGAGCAGATTCCATATCACGGTCGAGCGCGCCCTGCGGGTCTTGATCGCGTTAACCCTGCCGGTCGGCGCGGTGCTGGCAGCCGGAGTCAACCCGCTTGTGCGCGCCGTCTTCGGCTTCGACCCAGCCACATCCACACTCATTACATGGACCACACGCGCCTACCTGCTCACACTGACAGGCTTCTGCATTCAGGAGATCGCAGCGCGTTCCTTCTACGCGCGCAGGGAACCCATGTTTCCGTTGTACGCAGTCATTTTGCGCCTCGCAATGTTCATTGCGATCGGCATTGCAGGGATCACACTCTTCAGGGATATCGGTGCGCCCATCATCGCATTTGCTGAGATCGCGCTGCTGATCGAGTCCATTATTCTGTTTGGCTGGCTCAGCAAACGGACACAGTCACCTCTCCGTGTGTGGAGCGCGGTGCTGAAGGGTTTGGCGGCAGCCCTGATCGGAGGCGTAACAGCCTACGCCCTGGCAGTTCTTGTGCCTGGGTCCGCAGTACTGACCGCTCTGCTGGGAATGACTGTCGGCGGGCTTGTCGCACTCCCCATCATCTGGTCTGAGATCAAATTGCTGTTGAAATTGTAGAGGAAACCTTGCGAAGGTTGTGATAACCAGGCACAGATTTTCTGGAAAGAACCTTCGCAAGGTTCATCAACCGTTAGGATATAATTAAACCCATGATTGAAAACAATGAAACTTCTGGAAGTACACAACCAAACAAACCGGTGATCAACAGCCGACGCGGGCGGACATTCCTGTTCAACGCCCTCGGCTTGATCGTGATCCTCATACTTGCTGTGCTGGGTGGTTATTCATCCGGCATTGGCGTTCGAAAGAGCAACCAATCTTCCGTGATTATGCAGCAATTGGGTGAGCAATACCAGAACACGCTCATTGACATTCAATTCGGAAGATATGAGGTTGCCAAACAGCGCCTTGAATGGATCATTGCCAATGATCCCAGCTTCCCCGGCGCCCAGCAAAAACTGACCGAGGTTCTGGTGCTCAGCAACCAACCCACGCCCAGCCCCACTCCGTCCCTAACACCGACTCCCGATTTCACAGGCGCGGAACAGGCCTATGCGAGTGCCCAGCAATTGATCGCCGCGCAGGACTGGCCAGGGGCTATCAGTGCCATTGATCAGATGCGAAAACTTGACCCCAACTACCAGCAATCCCAGGTGGATGGCATGTACTACTTTTCCCTGCGGAATTATGGCTATGATCTGATTACCAGGCAGGGCAACCTGGAAGGCGGCATTTATCAACTAACGCTGGCCGAGCGCTTCGGCCCACTTGACCGGGACTCAACTGGCTTGCGCGAAGGCGCCCGCTATTACCTGATCGGAGCGTCCTTCTGGCAATTGGATTGGGCGCAGGCGGTCAGTTATTTCGAACAAGTCAGCGCCTGGGGCAACTTATGGGATGGCACCATGACCACTTCTGAGCGCTACTGGTTTGCCAGCATGCGCTACGGCGATGAATTATTTACACAGTCGCAGTTTTGCGAGGCAGTTGAACAGTATGAGCATGCAGAGACGATCGCCGCGTTGGACAAAGTAGCAGCTGACAATTTTGAAGATGCGTATATCGGCTGCTTCCCCGCAACTCCCACAATCGACCTCACGCTGACAGTTACTCCCACGGTCACACCCGGGCTGACTTCCTATCCATAGGTTGTTTGGCTGTATGGACACTGTCGGGTACAGCGATCACGCCTGATTATAGAATCCACAGAATTACCTGCAGTTGAGACTCCAATAACTCCGACCCAATGATCACTCCCCCCCCCACCTGGGCGCTCGCGCTCACATACTGGCTGCATCTCTTCGCCACCGTCGCCTGGGTGGGCAGTCTCGCGGGCGTTTCACTTCTCGTGCTGCCCGCGATGAAACGTTCTCTTGATTCCGAGAACCAGCTTATCTTCATCGAAGCGATGCAAAAAAGGCTCGAACCCATTGCCTGGTTCAGCATGAGCCTGCTCCTTGCCACAGGCTTGTTCCAGATGAGTGTCAACCCCCATTACGATGGTTTTCTTTCCACGAGCACACAATGGTCCCTGGCGATCCTTGTCAAACACCTGTTGGGCATCATTATGATCGTGGTCAGTGCCATTCAAACGTGGGAAGTGATCCCTGCCATTCGGCGCGCGATCGTCCGTTCCAGGAAAAGCAGCAACGCCGATGAAATTGACTCTCTGCGGCGCCGCGAAGTTTTGCTGCTTCGAACGAATTTCGGACTCTCGCTCCTGATCCTTCTCGCCACCGCATTCGCCCGCGCTTCATAGTTTGGACTTAACCGAAACAGCCCGCCTTTTTTACAAGGACGGGCTGTTTTCGTTTAATGTATCTTATCGAAGCTGAGGGGGCTATGGCACCATCACATTGAAGATATATTCCTGCACTGCGACATATCCTCCCCCATAACGGACACCTACCACTACATGGACTGGGGCAACGCCAGCAGCCATTCTCGTTGTCGAACTCTTAGCCTGGAACGTTAACTCCAGTGTTGCAGATGCACCTCGCCCTGCGCGATCACCACCCTGCATCGCGACCACGCCCTTCCCTGGATACTGGAACGACGGCAGTGCCTGTATTGAGATGAATTCCTGGTCGCTATCCACCTGCACGATGACCGTGTACACGTCACCTACGTTCATAATGGCGGGGAGGCCCTTCACCAGGGTAAATGTAGTGTTGGGAATAGGTGCAGCTGCGGTTAGCAGTCCGATCATTACAAATGTCAAAACAAGAACAGAGAAAAATCTTTTCATTGAAACCTCTATGGGAGTGATGTAATTTGAGTTTACAGCAAATTCTCTGGTTTAGAACCAACATTTTAGATAAGAATATCCCGCAGGACGCCCGCGGGATATTGGATATGAGAAATACTCAAGCCACCCTCTGCGATGGTTGATAAAATATCAGTTATTGACTTGCAGCTTGATGCCCTGCGTTTCAGGTACACCCGTCAGATCATAGGCCATGGCTCCTGTGATCTTCACAGGGACAATATCACCGATCCGGGCCTCACCTTCAATAAAGACCATGCCATCAATTTCAGGCGCATCACGGTAGGAGCGTCCAATGGCGATGCCCTTGTCGCGTCCCTCCACCAGTACATCGAGTGTCTTGCCCACATAAGACTGATTGACCTGCATGGAAATACCCTGCTGTAACTCCATGAGCGTTTCGAAGCGGGCCTGCTTCACTTGCGCGGGGACAGGATCGCCCAGCGGTTCGCTGGTCGTTCCGGGTTCGAAGGAGAACTGGAACGTTCCGACGCGGTCAAAGCGGATCTCCTGTACAAAATCGACCAGCGCCTGGTATTCCTCTTCGGTCTCGCCGGGGTACCCAACAATGAATGTTGTGCGGATGGCGAGATTTGGAATGGCTGCGCGCATTTTTCCGAGTGTGCGATGGACCCAGTCAATGTTCGACGGACGCTTCATTCGGTACAGCGTCTTTGGGTGCGCGTGCTGAAGCGGCATATCCAGATAGGGCAGCACCTGTCTGCGGGTCGCCATCACTTCGATCAAACGGTCAGTGACATAACCAGGATAGGCGTACATCACGCGTATCCAATCCATGTCTGGCACAGAATCAGTCAGTTGTTCAAGCAGGATGGCAAGTCCGTCCTTCATTCCCAGGTCATGACCATAATCGGTCGTATCCTGCGCAATGAGGACCAGCTCCCGTACACCAGAGTTACGCAGGCGACGCGCCTCATTTATGATCGCATTCACGGGACGTGATACTGCCGTGCCCTTAATGAGCGGGATCGCGCAGAACGCACACGGACGGCGGCACCCATCTGCAACTTTGATATAGGCACTTGAACCCGCCACAGAAACCCGCAGGGCTTCATGCTCATCGGTGCCAACGGTTTTGGCATCCTCCGGCAGGTGGTACAACGGCTCCGGGTGCGGGCCTTTGCGCAGGTCACTCACCAGCTGAACAATATCCATCCAGCGGCGAGTCCCCAATACCCCGTCAATGCCGGGCACCTTCTGCGCCACTTCCGAACCGTAGCGCTGCGTGAGACAACCTGCCGCGATCAAAATTTGATTGCCTTGTTTGCCTGCTGCAAGTTCGCGCAGAACGTTGATCGATTCTTCCTTGGCGGGACCAATAAACCCACATGTATTAACGATCAGGATATTTGCACGCGCAGGATCATCTACAGCGCGGTACCCATCGCGCAGAAGAAGCTGCGCCATGGAGTCTGAGTCAACGGTGTTTTTGGCACAACCCAGTGAGACCAGGTGAAAGGTATTTTTTTGCACGGATAAGTTTCCTCTAAAGTTTCAGCGCGTAGATCGCGGCTGTAGCAGACATGGTTAGGGGGCCGGAGTATTGGATGGAACAGGCGTACCTGTAAACCGCAATGTGGAAGTGGGTACGGCGGTGAGCGTTGGTGTAGGCGTGGTGGTCTCCGTCGGGGAGGGCATGCCTGTCGGCGTGATGATCTCCTGGGCGCGGTAAATGTTATTAACCACCTGGCCAAACGTTCCCAGCAGGCCGAGATCCGTTCCATTATAAAGAATGCGGATGGCGGCGCCGCTTCCCACCAGCACCTCAACCTGATCCACCGCCTCAAAGGGATACACTGACCCGGGCACCACGCGGCCCTCGAACGCAGTTTCACCGTCCACGATCACCCGCATATACGTCCGTTCCACCGCGACAAGATTGACCTGCACATTGACATCCACACCGAGAGTAGGGATGACCACCGTCACGGTAGCCTCGCCCGGGAAGGCTTCCACAGCCAGGAACGTTGGAGTTGCAGTGAACGAGGAGGGGTCCGGTGATGCCAGCAAAATATCTGAAATGGATGGTGCAGTCGGCTGAACATCGCGCTGACCCTGTATCGTCAACACGCGGCTCACACCCCAGATTGCAAAGCCAACCAGCAACACAACGATGCCAACGCCGAAAATAAGATCACCAGCGATGAAACTGCTCATTGGAGGCATGTTCGCAAGGATGGGCTGGCCCGGCTTGCGCATCGGCTTTTGAGGATTGCGCTCCCGGTGACGTGCCTGCAATGCATCCGCATAACGAAGCAGCAGCGCGTCCACGTCCAGGTCGAGGAATGTGGCGTAGTTCGATAACATGCCGCGTGTCTGCACCGTGGAGGGCAGATCGTCCATTGCGCCTCTCTCGAGCGCTTCAAGATAATGCGCCTTGACGTGTGTATTGCGCTCCACCTCATCGAGATGAAGACTTAATAACTCGCGCTGCTTCCGAAGGTCAATACCGATCTCTTTCACGATCTGTGTGAAAGTCTCAGGTGCAGTTTGTTTTTCTTCTGCTAATTCCTGAGGAAGTTCTGCTCGTACGATACTGGCTTCCGATTCAACTTCAGGTACAACCGTTTTATTCGTAACCAGGGTGGGGCGTTTGCTGCGCGCCGCCAAAACAGAATTCAACCTGTTCAACCATGTTTGCCAGAGGCTGTCATGGATGTCCGGTCCAGGTTGAATTTCCACTCCAGGAACGTCATTTTTCACCCCAGATTCTTCTACTGGAACTGAACCATCCTCAACATCTGGCAGGTCATTCTGCAGAAGAGCTTCGAGACTGTGTGTAGGCATCTCCTCTTCCTGAGGGAGTACTACTGGAGCGGCATCTTCATTTTGTCCGGGACTTTGGTTTGAGAGGACTTCAAATGGTTCATCTTGAATCACAATTTTTGGTTCAGGCTCAACCTTCTTGCGGCCGCGCGGCTTTGGGATTTTAGCCGCGTCACCCCCGGGCTGGGACTCCGCTTTTTTACGGCGGACAGGCTTCGGCTTGGTCAGAGGTACTGTGTCCTCCACAGGTACCTCAATCTTGATCGGTTGCGGCTCGGGTATGAGGATTTCCTGTGGAGGAGGAATATCGGCTGGACCAATCACTTCCTCGGAAGGTTTTTGTGCGTTGGCATCGCGCAACTCATCGAGCAGTTCATCAAAGTTAAGCCCAAGATATTCAGCATAATTGCGGAGGTATCCGCGCGCTTGCACAGGCGAAGGCATGACCGAGAGATCATCTGCCTCCAGTGCCTGCAAATATTGAATGCGGATGCGCGTACCTTCGAATATTTTTTCGAAGGTGAGACGCTGGTCCTCACGGGCCTGTTTGAGTTTTTGACCGATGGTTGTTGTCATGATAAGTGCAGCAATCCTGTGGATCAGCAAAACGATCCTATGGATAAACAAAACATCACCAGCCCCCCATCAAACGGGTATGAACTGGTGATGCCATGAGCAGATGGTTGGGATTAGGCTTCGGCTTGTTCTACGGGCGCTTCGACAGGAGTTTCAGCTTTTGTTTCAGTTTTAGCTGCAGCACCGTCTTCCATAACGGCTTCACCTTCGCGGTGGACCACGATCTTGACTTCAGGGACCAGATCCATGGTCAGGCGCACGTGAGCGGTGAACTCTCCGAGGTTACGGATCGGCTGCATGTCGATCTGTTGTTTTTTGACTTCGTAGCGGGTCTTTTCCTGAATGGCAGTCGCCACATCCTGCGTGGTAATGGAGCCGTACAGTTTGCCCGTTTCACCAGCTTTGGCGCTGAAGACAACAGTGATGCCGTTGACATGGTTGGCAAGGTCTTTGAGTTCAGAGTTCTGTTCGGTGCGACGAACTTGAGCCTGCGAACGAATTCGCTCAACCTGCTTGAGTGCGCCTGCAGTGGCGAGCATCGCCAATCCCTGTGGGATGAGGAAGTTGCGGCCAAAGCCATCGGCAACCTTTTTGATGTCGCCTGCACGTCCCAGTTTGTACACGTCCTTGGTGAGTAATACTTTCATTTTTCAAGCCCTTTCTTGACTTTCATGAGGATTTGCTCGAGCGAAGGGTACTACGCTCGGCGGGAAATTCTACCATACTATCCACGAATTCCTGCTACTCCCCGCTACTTTCCGGAATCAGGCCGAACTGGTGGAGGATTGGATCAAGTCCATGTACGCGCCATCGATCAGGTCGCTGCTTTCCACGCCCAGGCTTGCCATCAGACCCTCGGCAATTGCCTGCCCGTCGGCGTCGCCCTGCCCTTCCGCCAAGACGACTTCCAGCTCCATGAATTGGCCCAGGCCCTCCACGTCATCCAAATGCACGCGCGTCTGCCCAACCAGGTACAGATAACGGGTTTTCTTCACCACACCACGGACTCCATAAGCGAGTTCCAGCACACGCTTCAAGTTTTCGGGATCGTTGCTACGAGTGATATGATAATCCGAGCGTTTCGGCCCTTCCTGATCGGGACGTGTGTAGTAGATCAACTGCGCATGGTCGGCGAGGACGCGCAGCTTCAATCGTCCCTGCGGTGTGTTGAAGAACGTATCCTCCTGTGGAATGACCTGCACAGGCATGTCGCTTAGCTTTTCTGCTCGAGACTTGATCTCGTCGAAATTTCGGGCACGTGCTTTGATTTCAATGTTGGACGGCAAGGTTGGAATATCCTTTTATGGCATGGATTTTTCAGGCCAGGAAGCAAACGGCACCACTCCCAACCCGGCTTTTAACTTCAATTGAGTAAACACTTCCTCAGTGTGATCATCTAATGGCAGGTTTTGTGTAAGGAATAGATTGCCAAATGATGTGATGGCCGTGGTTGTCGAAGCAACATACTTGAGCTGACCAAACTGGGTGTGATAATAGGAGAATTGGTCCACATTTACATCCTTGTCCTGCTCCGTTGAAGAGACCAATTTCCAAAAGCGATCAAAAAACGGATACTCCCCAGGATTCCGAAAAGCCTTCATCAGGTATTTGAAATAAGGCCTGGCACGATAACGCAAACTATTTGCTCGAAAGGCGCGCATGGAGTTCATGGCGTAGTGATCCCAATTGTCCGAAACGTGCATTCTCCCCACCAAATCACGCCCAAAGTTTAAGCGGACAGTGTTATATCCTCCCGGAAGGCTCGCCGCAGACTCCAGCATGGAGGATGGCACATTATAAAATGCCAGCATCATGCGGTTCGCGGCGATCACATCACTATAGACATCAATCAGGACAGCCGGAAGCCTGATCTCTCCGGTCAACCCGACCATCCTTTCAAGTATCTTTGGGGAATTGAACACATCCGTTGCCACAACCGCAGAAGGCTGACGTACGATGTGCTTTTCTTCCAGTCCACTCGCCGCCAGAATAAATTCCTTGCGCTCAAGAGTGGATAATTGAAATACGTTTGCGAGGCAAAAGAGGAGTTCAGGTTCAAAATACTTCTTCACCCCCCGTTCGATCTGGCTGATGACAGCGATATCCCGTTCCGAATATTCGGCAAGTTGATATTGTGTCCAGCCCATATCCTGCCGTAACGTTAATACCAGTTCGCCGAAATCCCTGCGATTCATGAAGACCTCATATCAACAGATTGACTCAAAAAAATCTTTGAGTCAATTGTAAAGCAGATTGCTGGACTTTACAAATATGAAGGAATAGAATAATTCTATTCCAATGGTGAATTGCTCCCGGAGCAATACCGGGACGATTTTAGGGTGGATCCCCAGGAGGGGGACCGTAGCTAGTAAAGAGACTCCAACTGATGTTGGAGTCTCTTTGCTTCCCATGTCAATTTGGAACGTTCATAAACCCGAACAAACGCCACAAGCCCCGCATGGCTGAGTGAGCAAAATCGGGTTTCAAGAACTGATTCGGGCACGTCCCCGGAATGACCGCGATCCCATTTGCACGGCACATCTCCACAGCGGACGGTGACACACTTGTCATGCCAGCTGCCAGCCCGGGCTTGGTCCCCATCATGCAGTGCATCCAGACATGCCTGATCCCCAAATCTACGCATTGCTGGACAACTTCATCGGTCACCTTGGGATTCGTGAGAACAAATACTGCATCCACTTTTTCGGGAAGGGATTTCAAGTCTGCGTAGCAGGTGTCACCGTTGAAGGTTGTAATGCGCGGGTTGACAGCATAGACCTGATAACCGTTTTCCTTGAACTTGTTGTACGCCAGGTTACAGCCGGTATCCCGCTTATCCGAGACGCCGACAACCGCGATCTTCTTCTGTGCAAGAAAATCGTGTACCAAATTATCGACCTTTTTCATGATATTCTCCTTTACCGAAGGATCGAAACCTCAAGGCTTTGATCTGTTGATTGAAAGTTTGTACGCGATAATCTATTCATGAAACAGGATTATAGTGGGTTCAGTCACATCTACAAGATGACAAATATCACATTGGATGTTTGCCCACAAAAATTTGATTCCTTTCCAAAAAGCAATAAATTTTGTTATCTCGCTGCAATTTTTAATTTGTGGACAGATGTTATAGTAGCAGTACAAAACAACATCCGATAAAGGCAAAACCGGCGAAAGCCGGCGACGCAAAGCTATGGGTCTACAGTCACAAAAGTGACTATGACCGCCAGGCCGCCGAAGATCACAAATTGTCTTTTGTGCTGATTTGGCCTGGCTTTCTATAGCCAGGCTTTTTTTATGCGGATGGCGTTTCAAACCTTCAGGAACTTGTTCCACTAGCGCGAACCGACGAAAGTCGGTTACGCAACAAACAGGAGAAAAGCCATGTTTCGCAATTTCAAAGTTCTACTGCTCGTCCTGGTCGTTATCGTCATTGCAGGCAGCGCCTACGCCTTCGCTGCTGCAAACACCGTACCTATCAGTGCGGCCGGGTACGCCGCAAGTGTGGTTTCAGGCTACACGATCACCAATATCGCGTATGACCTCAATGCAACTGACCCAACTCTGGTTGATAAAATTACCTTCCTCGCCGCTCCTACCTCTGGGACATTAGTGGCAGCCATAGCTAAAATCCAGACTGCAACAGGCGGCACCTGGACAGATTGCGTTCTCGTAGCCGGTACTGCTCCGTCCATGACTGTCACCTGCACGGTCACAGGTCTTCCACTCGCCAACATCACTGCACTGAACATTGTCGCCAGCAGCAGCGCCGATGCCCCGTAACATCGGCATGTCAACAAAAATCGAATAGATCGATCGTGGAGATAGGGCCTGGTCTTTGCCAGGCCTTATCTCCAATAAACCAAGCAACTTACCCAAGTCCCGCCTGCTCCCTAAAATAATCTCATGAAACAATCCCAGCGCCAGCCATCCATTTTTTTCAACCTCATTCTGTTTCTGGGATTGGTGGTTATTTGGATCAGCTTCGCCCCTGTCAAAATTGGCGGACAGGTATCCTACGTAATGGTGGATGGCATCAGTATGGAACCTGGCTACCACACAGGCGATCTGGTCCTTGTCCGCAAAGCACATACATATCAAGTTGGTGATGTTGTCACCTATCGTGATGCCAAAATGGGAGCATACGTCATTCATCGGATCATCAGCATCGAGCAGGGACAGTTCGTCATTAAGGGCGATAATAATTCATGGCTTGATGCATATCATCCCACTCAAGAAGAAATTGTCGGCAAACAGTGGATCCATGCGCCAAAAGTAGGCAGGACAATGCAATGGCTCCGCAAACCAATCAACCTGTCACTTACTGTCGTTTTACTTGGAGGTGTTTTTATGAGTAGTATGATAATCAAACCGTCACAAGGCAAAAAGGGAAAAAACCGCCCATCGGTCAATTTTGGTGGAGTGCTCGAAGGTGGACTCTACCTATTTGGATTTTTCGCCCTGGTTTTTTTGGGTCTCAGTATTTATGCCTTTATCCGTCCACTCACCCGCCCCGCAGATCAGATTCAGTATCAACAGGAAAGCCACTTTACCTACTCGGCAACAGGAACTCCGGTGATCTACGACACGGAGGTAGTGCGTTCCGGCGAACCCATTTTTTCCAGGCTCACCTGTTCCCTTAACATAGGTTTTACCTATAATGTGCTGGGTGACCAGCTACAGGGAGTATCAGGAAGTCATCAGCTTATTGCTCGTGTGATGGATGAACAGAGTGGCTGGCAGCGTACCATTCCACTGAATGAGACGACAGCATTTAGCGGCAATTCCTTTTCCAGTGTGTCTACTCTCGACTTGTGCCAGGCAATCGCCCTGGTGAATACTCTGGAGCAGGAAACTGGTTTGCGGGCAAACACTTATACGTTGGAAATCATCACACAAGTAGCCATGACGGCCAATGCTGCCGGAAATCAGATCAGCGACTCCTTTGAGCCCAGGCTTGTTTTTAAATTTGATGAAGTACATTTTTTCCTCTCCACGCCCAAGGGACAGGACAATCCCTTGAATTTATCAAAACAAAGTTCGGCAGACAATTCCAACCTGGAGGCGAGCACATTGTCTCTCCTGGGATGGAAGCCTATTATTGGGACAGTCCGTTTGATTGCTCTGCTGGGACTGGCATTTTCATTGAGCGGATTGCTAATTACTAGTTCCAGTATTTTTATGACGGCCCGTCAGAGTCAGGAAGCTTTGATCCGCTTAAGATATGGCCCACTATTGGTAAACGTTTACGAACGAGACTTCGCGCCTGCCGCGATGTTTATCGATGTGACCACAATTGGTGAACTGGCAAAACTGGCCGAGCGGCACAGCACAGTGATCCTGCACATGACGTTCAATTTCCTGCACTGTTACCTGGTTCAATGCAATGGGATCACTTATCGTTATGTGTTCAGCACCGGCAAAAGAGGTCCAGCTGAAATCGAGACACCGCGTCAGGAAATTGTAGGACACTCAATTAACGTCAATGAAAACAATATTGCGCAAGCACAACCAAACGGGAATGAATTAATCGGGTATGTGATCAACAAAAGCAGAATTGCGAAAGTTGAAGTAGAGGAGACAGTCATGTTAAGGAAATTAAGATTATGAGAATACCAGTCTCACTCCAACTCCTTGTTTTCGGGTCGCTCGTGCTAATCTTAGTCAGTATTACATCTGCTTTTGCAGCAGGCATCAGTGTGCCGTCCTCGAATGTTGGGCAGCAATCTATTCCTGTCATGGCTGAAGATATCAAACCACCAGCCTGTGATGCCCTATATCTGACCAACACTGTCAGTGGCTCCGGTACATTGACTGGTACCACTGCCAATGATCTGATCATAGGCAGTAGCGGAGTGGATACAATCGACGGACTCGGCGGATACGATTGTATACTAGGCGGCGGAGGTGACGACATCATCACTGGTGGCGAAGGGACAGATGTTTGTTTGGGTGGTCCTGGAAACGATACGTTTATAGACTGTGAAGGTGAAAGTCAATAACAACGTCTACCGTCTGGTGATTTGAAATATTACACTCTGGCCATCACGGTAGACTTCCTGCATATAAGGATCATCACTCGCACGCCTGATAAATGCCCTATGGTTTAGATCCGTGTGCACGTAACGGGCATGGAACACATTGAAAATGAACTGGGAAGGCTGGTTTACCTCCCCACTCACAAGTGGCACCCAGAGATCATATAATTTTTCATCGTACATTTGCAGATAGGTGGGGTCAAGCCCGATCAGATATGTGTTGTGGGTATTGTAGAAAAACAGGCGAGGAAAATCATCCCAGTCCGTTTGAAAGACAAGCTCTCCCGGCTGCGTATTTTGCTCAAGCCACTTCGATGAACCTTCGTAAAGATTGTAAGGTTTGAGATCATCCATGCGAGCACGGGCAACCGGTAATGTTCTGAAGAGACTGAGAACAATTGCGAGAGACAACACGAGGAAAGTGAGTCTGCGTTGCGGGAAATGCCGAGGTTCAAGGGCTGCAGGTTGAGGATGATCAAGAAGATCCGACCAGGCAAAGGCAGCAAAGATCAATGCGAAGGGAGGAAAATATTCCACGAATCGGCGGGCCTGGAAGAGCATCAACGCAAATAGCAGTGAAACGAGGAGAGCAAACCCGGTACGCAGATCCATCTTTCGAGCAGAGAGTCCCAACGCCAGGAGGCCGCTCACAAATGCAACCAGCGCGGGAAATGAATTTGCCAGCAGTTGGTCCGTTTCGTACGGATACCACTCATTGCCCACAGGCACGGATGTTGCGTCCATCAACTTGGGAAGCATGTGCCGAACGGAAAAAATTATGTTATCGGGGAAATATGGATTGATCAATATTCCGAGTAGAACACCAGCACCGACGAACAAAAGCGAACGATATTCAAATCGTCTCTCGGCAATCGCAACTGCAATCACATATAAAACTGTCAACGCGATCAGCAATGGGAATGCGTCGTACATCCACACATACACAAAAGCCAGGACCGCAAGATGCTTATATTTTCGCTCCAGCAGCCAGAGCATTCCGAGGGCAAGCAAGCTGAGTGAAAGGGATTGCGCGCGCGTAATGCTCATGCGGTAGAGAAACGCTTCAGAAATACCGAGTAACCCCAGGGCCCACAGCCACGCAAACGAAATCTGCTGACGGTGAAATAAAAACCAGATCGCCATAAATGCAAAAGCTGCAAACACTACCGCTGCCCATTTTGCCCCCACCCGCAGATCGCCAAATGTGAACGGTATCAACGCCACATGAAAAAGAAAATGATGGTCGTAAAATTCATCTTGATTGAGGATACTTTGAGGGAGCCATAAGAAGTCGGGCTTCAAGCCCTCCGTCCGCATCAGATATGCAAGCTTGATATGATAAAAGCCGTCGTTGTCGGGCATATCGGGGGATGCAAACTGGATCCATGCCATGCCTGCGAAAAACAAGAGGGACAATAGCACCGGGATCCATTTCCCGAACGTGACTCTCTGCCTGTGAATGTACATACTCCTCCAAAAATCGAGCGGGTCATTCGGGGCGTTTGTCTGCCACCGAACGACCCGCGTTTTCTAGCTTTCCACGCTGGACGAGCTATCCGTTATTGTTGTTGTCGTTTGAGTTGTCATCGTCGTTATCGTCATCATTTGAGTTACCGCCATTATCGTCATTCGAGTCATCGTCGTTGCCATTGTTTGAATTATCGTCATTGGAAAGGCTGTTATTTGAATTGTCATTATTGCTGTTGTCGTTACCCATTTGTGATGGGTCGGCAAACTCGATTTCTCTTACAGAGAGGGTTCCATCGGCGTTGGTCGTAAAATGGAGCTTGACCTGCGCACCCGGCACGATCACACCTTTGATCTCCACACCAGGTACAAATGTGAAGGTCTGTCCGCCAATTGTAATGGACGTAGCGGTAATGGATTCCACAGTGCCAAAGGCTTCGGTGCCGCTATCATTAAAGATAAGAGGCTGCGATGGGGACGATCCGGACATGGATGTGGATGAAGCCTCAGGTGCGCTGGCGGTCATTTCAACGAGATCAGCCGCGGACGGAGACTCGACGCGCTGTGCGGTAATGGAACCATCTGCCGCAACAAC